>JALHWS010000135.1 GCA_022866885.1 Candidatus Microgenomates bacterium
TTTGACAAATGCAGGTAAGGTTAGTCATGAAGTTGCAGAAACACTTGCATTAGAAGAATATGAAAAATATCGGGTAATACAGGACAAAAATTATGTTTCGGACTTTGACCGCGAAGTGAAAAAATTACTGGATTCTAAAAAGAAAAAATTATGAACAACTACAGCTGGTACTCGCAGATGATCAAACCTGCCTGGGCGCCGCCGGCTTGGCTTTTTGCCCCGGTTTGGACGTTTCTTTATATCTTAATCGCCATTTCCTTCGGCAAAGTATTTCTGATGGTCTGGAAAAAAAAGATTTCTTTTTCGGTAGCCTTGCCGTTTATCCTCAATCTCGTCTTCAACTTTGCCTTTACCCCTATACAATTCGGTTTACAGAATAATATTCTCGCGGCTGTGGATATTCTCCTGGTCCTTGGAACCCTTATCTGGGCGATGGTCGCCGTTTTCAAGCGTATACGCTGGGTTACTTTTCTTCAAATCCCATATCTCCTGTGGGTATCCTTCGCCACAATACTTCAACTGACTATCACTTATTTGAACAGATAAAGTTAATTTATCAATTCCTTATATGCCGGTCTTTATTAATTTACCCCAAAATAGCCTATTGACAAATTAAAAAGGATTGGAGATACTATTGACATGAAAAAATTATCTGTATTTACAACCATTTTCCTTTCGGTTACTTTATTCGCAGCTTTTTTGGTGAACCAATCCGTAAAAGCGGAAAGCCTTTCCGTTTCTATTACTTCTCCTCAGGATGGCCAGGTAGTACCTTATAACGATACTGTTATAGGCGCTGAGGTATTGGAAACTTCACCCTCGGCTACAGTCAACTATGTGGAGTTTTATGTTGATGACCAATTACTCAGTACTGATTATGACTATCCGTATGGATCAACCTGGTATATGATGTCGCAAATGCCGGGCAGTTATTACTCGCTGAAAGCGGTTGCCTACGATTCGGAATCAAATGTGGCCATTTCTGCACCGGTAAATGTGCAGGTTCAGCCTGATAACATTGCTCCGATTGGAGTCATCACTATGCCTTTAAATTACAGTATAGTACCTGCCAACTCGCTTGTTCTGATCAAAGCGAGAGCAATGGATAATTATCTGGTGAGAAATGTGGTGTTTTTTGTTAACGGGGAGAAAATATGTAATGATTTTGAAGATAATCCGCCGGAATATTATGATTGCCTTTGGGAAACACCGAAGAAGAAAAATGTAATCTATACAATTGCTACCAGGATATATGATTACTTTGGTAACTTCTACGACTATTCAATTTCGGTAAGATCCCGTTAACCAATTTTTACCTCCCGGTCCTGATTTAACCCACTGTTATCCTTTATCTCACCCCTTGACAGGGGGTTTTTTTTGGGGCATGATGGAATAAAGTGGCATAAAGTGGTTAGAATTGGTGCAAGTTTATAGGCAGAGATATGTTTCTAGGAACATACGAGCACAATTTGATGGAGAAAGGCAGGATTGCCCTGCCTAAAAAACTGCGCAGTTTTTTGAAAGGTCAAAAAGTTATTCTACGGGTAGGGTTTGAACCATGTATCGTAGGATTTAGAGAATCAGATTGGATAGAGACAACAAGAGAACAGCTTAGCAAACCGTTTTTTTTAGACAAGGAAGGAAGAGATTTAAGAAGAAGAATATTTGCCGATGCCGAGTATGCGCAGCTTGATAAACAAGGGCGGTTTATTATACCAAAATCAATGATGGAATATGTCGAAATAAAAGAAAGAGTAATCATTGTTGGAGCAGGCGATCATTTTGAAATCTGGAGTTTAGAAAAATGGGAGGAGTACCGGTTGAAGTTAAAAAGTTGATGTTAGAATCACACTGCCTATGGTTTTAAGCTCAACATATCACTTCCCGGTACTTCTCTCAAAAGTGCTGGACGGTTTAGAGGTAAAAGATGGTGGCAAATATATCGACGCCACTTTGGGCGGGGGAGGATACGCAAAAGAGATTATCAATAGAGGGGGGAGAGTGTTGGGGATTGACCGGGATGAAGAGGCACTTTTACAAAGCGAAAGTCTGGGTTTAGGCGAAAAACTGGTGATAGTTAAGGGGAATTTCGCCGAAATAGGGAAAATTGCCAAGGAACACGGATTTGTTGAGGTTGAAGGGATCGTTTTTGACCTGGGAATGTCTACCAACCAGCTTCAAAAATCCGGCAGAGGCTTTTCCTACTTGGTTGACGAACCGCTTGACATGCGGATGGATCAAAAAGAAGAGATGACGGCGGCCGATATCGTAAATTCGTATTCCGAGGAGAAATTATATGAAATTTTTACAAAATTTTCTGAAGAACTCCATTCTCGGGCAATTGCTGCAGCTATTGTTCGCGCCCGTTCCCTAGATGGGCAAATTGGGACAACAGGGGAATTGGTAAAAGCGATAGATGGGATATTGCAAAAGATTTATAAAGACCAACAGTCTATGGATTACAAAAGAAAATTACTGCCGACCCTTTCCCGAATATTCCAGGCTTTGAGAATTGAAGTCAATGACGAGCTGACTTCCTTAAAATCAGCCATCGGACAATCAGTCAGACTGCTTCGAGACGGCGGGCGACTGCTTATCGTCAGTTATCATTCGCTTGAGGATAGAATGGTCAAATTATCTTTCCGTAATTACGAGAAAGAAGGTTTGATCAAAATTTTAAACAAGCAGCCGCAGGTAGCAGATTACCGAGAAATTAAAGCAAATCCCAAAAGCCGGTCCGCCAAACTGCGGATGGCCCAAAGGCAAATTCTATCATGAGAAGAAAACAAGCAATCATCAATCTGTTTCTTTTTGGACTACTGATGGTACTGGCTGTCGTCCAAGTAGTCATCTATAACCGCGATTCTACGGTTGGAGAGACTTATGTTTCGATAAATAATGAAGTGGAGAAGCTGGAAAAGACCAATAACCAAATGGAACAGATGATTGCTTCGGCTTCAGCCATCACCACCATCTCAGCCAGGTCGCAGTCTTTCGGTTTCTCGTTTTCGCCAAAAATTGTATCTTTGGCCGCACCTTTGCCGATTGCCTACGGCAATCGTTTGTCTCCATGATATGGGCAAAAGACTGATTCTGGTTTTTGTCGGTATTTTATGTTTTTTCGTCCTGATCATCATCAGGTTATTCTTTTGGCAGGTGGCCAACATTGAGAAGTTGAGAGGCATCGCCGAAAACCAAACAAATACCTTCCTGACAATACCGGCAAAAAGAGGTGAAATTCTCGCCACAGACGGCAGTCCGTTGGTGATGAATAAACGCGCATATTTGGTATATCTCGAACCGCACAAAATTGAAAATAAAGATAAAACCGTTGAAATCTTAGCTAAAGAATTAGGTCTCCCTTCCGCTTCCATTTCCGCCAAACTTAAAGAAACCGAGCTGAGGTGGCTGCCGATCGCCCAGAAAATTGACGAGGAAGCCGTCGCTAAAATAAAAAAATTTGGCCTTCCGGGCATCGGTTTCATCGAAGAGTCGAAAAGATATTACCCTGAAGGTTCTATGTCCGCTCACCTTCTGGGTTTTGTCGGTAAAAACGCCAAAGGCGAAGACCAGGGATATTCCGGACTGGAGGGATATTATGAAGAACAGCTTCACGGCCGAAACGGTTATTTGAAGCAAGAAACTGATGCCAGGGGCAATCCCATCCTTTCAGGCAATCTTGAAGAAGTCCAACCGGAAGATGGAAGGGATTTGGTTTTGACTATTGATAAGACCGTCCAATTTATCGCCGAAAAAAAACTGCTGGAAGGCATCGAGAAATACGGAGCCAAAGGCGGAACAGTAGCGATAATGGATCCATATTCCGGAAGCTTACTGGCTTCAGCTTCGTATCCTTCTTATGATCCCGGTGATTTCCTCAAATATCCTTCGCAGTATTACATCAATCCGGTGGTGGCTTCTTCATACGAGCCCGGTTCCACTTTCAAAGTTTTGGTGATGGCGGCCGCTTTGAATGAGGGTAAGGTAAAACCGGATACCAAGATTAATGAGGACGGACCGATTACCATCGGCGAATATACCATCAACACCTGGAACCAGAAATATCACGGTGAAATTTCCCTAAACCAGATATTGGAGTATTCTTCCAATGTGGGGATGGTCTTGGTACAAAAACAGTTGGGAAGCGATTTGCTTTTGAAGTACCTGAATAACCTCGGTTTCGGCCGTTTAACCGATATTGACCTTGAGGGAGAAAATTCCCCCCTTCTCCGGTCGAAATCCAATTGGTATGAAATTGATTATGCTTCCGCTTCGTTCGGCCAGGGTATTGCCGTCACGCCGCTTCAGATGGTGCGGGCGGTTGGAGCAATTGCCAACGGCGGCCGTTTGATGAAGCCTTATGTCGTCAAAAGCATTAAGGATAAAAATAACCGGGTTATCAATATTTCAGAAAAGACGGAGAGAGAAGTATATAAGAAAGAAGCAACGACACTGCTTACGGAAATGATGGTTTCGGCGGTTGATAACGGTGAGACACGGCTCATCAAGCCCCAGGGGTATAAGATCGCCGGGAAAACGGGTACGGCGCAAATAGCCATTGCCGGTCATTACGACGCCGAAAAAACCATTGCTTCTTTCGTCGGTTTTGCTCCGGTACGCAAGCCGAAATTCGTGATGCTGGTTACCATCCAGGAGCCTACCGCTTCGCCTTGGGGTTCGGAAACGGCCGCGCCTGTCTTTTTTTCAATTGCCAAAGAGTTATTTTCTTACTACGGTATTTCACCGGACTAGCGGAATCTGTTATAATAGTAGCCTATAGAATGTTTCAAAACCTGAAAAACCATCTTCATGCGGTAGTCGCCCGATTGGCGGCCATTTATTACGGTTTCCCGGGTAAGTATATGACGGTTATCGGCGTCACCGGTACCGCCGGGAAGACAACCACCACCCATTTGATCTACCAAATCTTAAAGTCGGCCAAACTGAAAGTGTCAATGCTCTCTACCGTTTCAGCCGAAATCAACGGCCGGAGTTTCGACACCGGTTTCCATGTCACCACTCCTTCTCCCTGGGCGCTACAGAAATTTTTGAAAATGGCAAAAGAGGGTAGCAGTCAGTATTTTATTCTTGAAGTCACTTCTCATGCTTTGGACCAGCACCGTATCTTTGGTATACCCATTACCATCGGGGTAGTTACCAACATTACCCATGAACACCTTGATTACCACAAAACAATTGAGAATTACCGCCGGACTAAAATGAAACTGTTGGACAACGTCAAATACAGCGTTTTAAATAAAGATGACCAAAACTATGATTACCTTGCTAAAAGGGCTTGCGGACAAATTATCACCTATTCTTTTGACCAGGAAGCCGATTTTCGGCAAAGTCTTCTTAATCTGCACCCCAAGTTGCCGGGAGACTACAACCTTTACAATTGTTTGGCCGCTTTTGCCGTTGCTTCAATCTTAAAAGTAAATAATGAGATTATCAAAAAGACAATTGCCGATTTTGGCGGTATTTCGGGAAGAATGGAGGAAGTGGAGAATGGCTGTGGTATCCGTATTATTATCGATTTTGCCCATAAGCCGGATGCGCTGGAGCAGGTTTTAAAAACCGTCCGGGAAATGACTGCAGGAAAACTGATTGTCATATTCGGTTGCGCCGGGCTTCGTGACCGGTTGAAAAGACCGGTAATGGGTGAGATTGCCGGAAAATTGGCTGATCGTATTATTCTTACGGCCGAAGACCCGAGGACGGAAGACGTCAGGGAGATAATTGGAGAGATTGCCAAAGGTTGTTTGAAGGTGAAGGTAACGGAGGCGGACAAAAAACAAAATAACGCTAACCTGCGGGATAAAATAAAATATTTCTGGAAGATACCGGACCGGCAGGAAGCCATCAATTTTGCCATCAAAAAATTGGCCGCTCCCGGCGATTTGATTATCCTGTGCGGCAAAGGCCACGAACAATCGATGTGTTACGGCAAAACTGAATATCCGTGGGATGAAAGGAAGGCGGTTGAGAAAGCAATTTATGGTTCAATCAAAACTGCTTAACAAATTTAAGGGTTTGGAACACTATTTTTTTGACCGGACGGACGACCATGGGAAAATTTCCCGGCAGAGTGTCTGCTGCGAACAGGTTCATGGGAATAAGGTATTAATAATTTCAAAAAAAGACAGTTTTATCAAATCAATTGACGGGATGATCACCGATAAGCCTTTGTCTTTGGCGATCAGGACAGCCGATTGTCTGCCTGTTTTTTTCTTCGCAAAGAAAAAAAATCTGGCGGCGGCGGTGCATGCCGGTTGGAAAGGCATAATTTCAGGAGTGCTGGAAAATACGGTCTGGCAGTTTAAGAAATTAGCCGTTTCCCCAAATGACCTGACAGTAGCTATCGGGCCGCACATCAGGGATTGTTGTTATGACGTGGGTTTGGAAAGGCAGAAAATGTTTACGGACAGGTTCAAAAAAGTGGATAATATAACTGTCAGCCGTCTCGGAAAAATTTATCTAAACCTTGAGAAGGCGGCTCAAAAAGCGTTAACCGATTGCGGCATTCTTTTGGGAAATCTTGATATTATGCCGATTTGTACCGGTTGCGACCGCAGATTTTATTCCTTCCGGCGTGAAGGGAAAGGAAGCGGGCGGAATCTTAGCGTTATCCGTATATTATGAGAAAAAAAACCGCATATTTAGTCGGGATAAAAGGGGTAGCCATGACTGCTTTGGCAGTTTACCTTAAGGAAAAAGGCTTTTCGGTGACCGGGTCTGATGTGCCCGAAGAATTCGTCACGGATGAGATATTGAAAAAAAATAAGATACCCGTCAAAAAAGGCTTTTTTCCTGAAAATATAGATTTAAAATATGATTTAGTGGCGGTAACCGGAGCCCATGGCGGGATGACTAACCCGGAGGCGGTTAAAGCCAAAGAAATAGGTTTGCCGGTTTACATGCACGGGGAAATTTTAGGCAGGCTGATGGAGGAGCAGGAAGGGATTTCCGTGGCCGGTTGTCACGGTAAAACCACTACTTCAGCCATGGTCGCTTCAATCTTGGTGCATGCCGGATTGGATCCGTCGTACGCGGTAGGGACTGCCAGAATTAACGATTTGGGTAATGCCGGCCATTTTGGCCACGGGAAATTTTTTGTGGCCGAAGCCGATGAATATCTGACCTGTCCGGCAACCTGTCGAACACCGCGGTTTTTATGGCAAAAACCGAAAATTCTGCTGGTAACCAATATCGATTACGATCATCCTGACGCTTTTAAAGATATCGAAGATGTCCAACAAGCCTTCTGTAAACTGGCGGAAAATACCACCGATGACGGAACAATTATCGCCTGCATTGACAATGAAAATATTGTCAAAATCCTGCCTGATATCGGTAAACCGGTGGTGACTTACGGTTTTTCTCCCCAGGCCCAATATCGGATTATCAAGGCGTATTTCGGTGAAGGAATAAGCTTTATGCGGGTTATCCATCAGGGAATGGATTTGGGTGAGTTTATGGTAAAACTTTCCGGCCGGCATAATTTACTAAACTCTCTTGGGGCTGCCATTGCCGCTAATCTGGCCGGAGTCGGTTGGACGGAAATAAAGGAGCATCTGAAGAAGTTTTCCGGGACAAAAAGGCGGCTGGAGAAAGTCGGCGAAACAAGAAAAATCCTTTTTTATGATGATTATGCTCATCACCCGAACGAAATTGTTGCCACTCTGGACGGAGTAAAAAATTGGTTTCCGCAAAGGCATTTGGTCGTCATTTTCCAGCCACATACCTACTCCCGGACGAAATCACTCTTTATTGAGTTTACTAAAGCTTTCAAAGCGGCCGATACCGTCATTATTACCGATATTTATCCTTCGGCCCGGGAAAAATTTGACCCTTTGATCAATTCCAAAATGCTGGTAAAAGAAATAAATAAACATGAAAATAAAGCCGTATATTTGCCAGATATTGAGAAGACCATCGCCTTTTTGGAAAAAAATGTCCGGGAAGGCAGTCTTATCCTGACCATGGGCGCCGGTGACGTCTATCTTTGGCAAAAAGATTTGATGAAAAGGTTAATAAAACATGCAAAATAAATACCAAAAATTAATTACCTCTTTAGTAAAAAACAGGATTCTTTTATCAGAACCGCTGGCAAAATATACCACTTTTAAGATAGGCGGACCGGCCGACCTGTTTTATAAAGCTATCACAACCCCCGAACTGGTGAAAGCGATTATTTTAGCCAAAAAATACTCAATCCCGTTTTTCCTTTTGGGAGGAGGGACAAATCTTTTGGTTGCCGATTCCGGATTCCGCGGCTTAGTGATAAAAAATGAGACTTCCGGCATAAGATTGGTGGGGATGAAAGGAAAGCAAATGGTGGGTTATGACAGCCAAACTGTAAAAACGGTATTTATCGAAGCTGACTGCGGAGTCGGGTTAAACCGGCTGGTTCGTTTTACCCTGGATCAGGGACTGGCAGGTCTGGAAGATTTTTTGGGCCAGCCGGGAAGTGTCGGCGGCGCCGTTTACATGAATGCCCACAATATGCGTTTGGGAAAATTTGTCGGTGATGCTGTTTACAGCGCGAAGATTTTGAAAGATAGCGGGGAAGTGGCGGAGGTTGCGGCTTCCTATTTCCAGTTCGGCTACGATAAAAGTATGTTGTCCAAAACCGGTGAAATTGTTCTCAGTGCCGTTTTCCGTCTGACGACCGGTGATAAAAACCGTCTTTGGGAAAAAGCTTCTGAAACATTGAAATACCGGGAAAAAACCCAACCGAAAGGCATTTACTCATCGGGCTGCGCTTTCCGAAACATCAGCAAAAGCGAAGCGGTCAGACTGGCCACTCCGGATTATACCTGTTCGACCGGATACCTCTTGGACAAGGCCGGTCTCAAAAATTATTCAGTCGGCAAAGCCAGATTTTCCATGGAGCATGCCAATATCATCGTTCATAGCGGAGGAGCAAGCGCTTCCGATGTGTTAGAATTGATTAGTACCGCCAAACAGAGAGTTAAAAAGAAATTCGGGATAAATTTAACGGAAGAAATAATTTTGGTGGGAGATTTTTAATTTATGGATAAATTTAAAGTTTTGGGAGGGACAAAGTTAAGCGGAGAGATAAAAGTTTCCGGAGCGAAAAATGTGGCCATGAAAGTGGTTTTGGCCAGTCTTTTGACGGAAAAACCGGTGGTTGTCCATAATATTCCAATGGTTTCTTCAGTCCTGATGACGGTAGACCTCTTAAAAAAACTGGGGGTCAAAGTAAAAGCAGGTCATCACCATGATCTTGAGCTTTGCGGCAAGGGAGTAGAGAAATTCGAAGTACCTTTGGATTTCGGCGGATTATGCCGGACCGCAACCATGGTTATCGGCCCGCTTTTGACCAAGTTCGGAAAAGCGGTAGTGCCAAATCCCGGCGGTTGCCGTCTCGGTAAACGCCCGATTGACAGGCATATCGAGGGCTTAAGACAGATGGGGGCAAAAATTACCCCGAAAGAAGGCTTTTTTATAGCTGATGCAAAAAAACTGCACGGTATCCGTTATAAATTTTCCAAAAATACCCATACCGGTACCGAAAGCATGATTCTAGCGGCTGTTTTAGCCGAAGGGGAAACTGTATTGGAAAATTGTGCCCAAGAGCCGGAAGTGGACGATCTGATCCGGATGTTAAACCTGATGGGAGCAAAAATCAGAAGGTCGAAGCCCCGGACGATTGTCGTTGCCGGCGTGGAAAAGTTAGACGGAGTGGATTTTACGATCATGCCCGACAGGAATGAAGTGGTCACTTTTGCCATTGGCGCGATCGCTTCCGAGGGTGACGTTTTGGTAAAAGGATGCGACCGGCATTACCTGAAAGCCTTTTTGCAGAAACTGGATGAGATCAAGGCCGGTTGGGAACCGGTATCTTCCGACACCACCCGTTTTTACCATCAGGGGAAACTGCTTCCCACAGCTATTGAAACAGGTCCATATCCAAAATTTATGACGGATTGGCAGGCTCCTTGGGCCATTCTTATGACTCAAGCGCAAGGACTGTCCACTATCCATGAGACCGTTTATGAAGACCGTTTCGGTTATGTCAAAGAGATGAGAAAAATGGGGGCAAAAATTGATTTTTATGATCCCAAGGTGAAAAATCCCAAAGATTTTTATAACTTCAACTGGTCCGACAGAATTGCCGGAAACTGTCAGGCCATCAGGATCCACGGTCCGGCAAAGCTTCACAACGCCGTTTTGGAGATGACGGATTTACGGGCAGGAGCCACCCTGGTTTTGGGCGCGATCATCGCCTCTGGAGAAAGCATTATCCATGGAGTAAACCATATTGACCGCGGATATGAGAAAATTGAAGAAAGATTACAAAAATTAGGAGCGCGGATCAGGCGGATCCGTGATGAAGAATGAAAGATATTACTGTACTGATTTTAGCCGGCGGTGACTGTTCGAGGGTTTGGCCGCTTGAAGAAAAACATTTCCTTCAGTTTTGCGGTCGTCCCCTGATTTCTTACCCTATTTCCCAGCTTATCAGGCATGGGTTGACGAATTTCGTCATCGTCACCAACAAAAACAATAATGAGATGTTTGAACGTTTGACCGCCACTTTTCCCGGCGCCTCTTTTGTATTGACGCAACAAGGGCAAAAGCCGGGAATGGCTCAGGCAGTGATATCTGCCAAAGAACATATTACCGGAAAAAAGCTGCTGGTTATCGGACCTTCCGATATCTATGAAGATATTCTTTTGGTTGATTTTAAGAAAATGCTGGCAAAAAATCCCGAAGGGTTGTTAGCCGGAACTGCTGTTTCCGGTTATTTCCCGGGAGCCTATTTAAGTCTTGATCGCGGTATGGTCGTAAAAATAGTTGAGAAACCTGATCCGGATAAGACGCCCAGCCAGATAATCAATTTCGTTTTCGATTATTTCAGAAACAGCAATTCGCTTTTGGAGTCGTTTGACAAAATAAAAACTGATAAGGATGACTTGTATGAAAGAGCGATAGACTACTTGTTGGGAAAAGGGATGGAATTTAGGTTTCTTCCCTACAAAGGCTATTGGGGTTTCTTAAAATACCCCTGGGATGTTTTGTCGCTGTCAGCCTATTTTTTGGGGAAGATTGAAGGAAAAAATATCGGCAAGGCCGAGATTGCCGAATCAGCAGTCATTTCCGACCGGGTTTATATCGGAGACGGGGTAAAAATTATGGAGAACGTGAAAATTACCGGTCCTTCATATATCGGGCGGGGAACGATTATCGGAGACAACTGTGTCATCAGAGAGTCGCATATCGGGGATAATTGCGTTGTCGGTTATACCAGCGAAATCGCCCGGAGTCATATCGGCAACCGCTGTTGGTTTCATCATAATTATATCGGTGACAGTGTTTTGGCTGATAACGTCAGTCTTGGGGCAGGGGCGGTTACTGCTAATTTCCGTCTTGATGAACAACCGGTCAGTTCTGTCGTCAACAACAAAAAAATCAAAACCGGGAAAACAAAGTTAGGGATGATTGCGGGTGAGAATGTCCGGATCGGGGTAAACGCTGCCATAATGCCAGGAGTGAAGATCGGGTGCAATTCTTATGTGGGCAGCGGAGTAGTTTTGGATAAGGATTTGCCTGCGGGAAAATTCTGTTCTTTGGTAAGTAACAGTTATCAGGTGGCAGAAAATAAAATCTTTAAATAATATGTGCGGAATCTTCGGTTATATCGGTCATCGAAAATCTGCGGCAGAAATTGTCCTTGAGGGTTTAAAAGTCCTGGAATACAGGGGTTATGATTCCTGGGGAATCGCATTATTGGAATCAAAAACCGATGAAACAAAAATAATCGTCAAGAAGAAAGTCGGGAAGATCGGGGATGCCAAAATTTCTGATTTACCGGCCGGTCATTTTGCCTTCGGCCATACCCGTTGGGCGACTCATGGCGGCGTAACGGAAATAAATGCCCATCCCCATTTGGATTGCACTTCACAATTTGCCCTGATCCATAACGGTATTATCGAGAATTATGATGAGATAAAAAAAGAATTAGAAAAGAAAGGCCATCGTTTTATTTCTGAAACAGACACCGAGGTGGCAGTTCATTTAATCGAAGATAATTACAAGCAGTTAGTCACCGTTTATCAGGACCGGCAAACCGCTTTTCGGGAATCAGTCAGGAAGGCGTTCAAGAGATTTGCGGGTTTAAGCGCGATCATCGTCATGGATTCGAAGACGAATACTTTCGTGGCGGTCAAAAACGGTTCTCCTTTGGTGATCGGAAAAGGGGAAGGTGAAAATCTACTTGCTTCCGACGCTCATGCTCTTTTTCCTTACACCCGTCAAGTTTATTTCATGGAAGATGACGAATTAGTGATGATAGATAAGGAAGCGATTTCCGTCTACCGTTTGGATACGGGGCGGTCAAAAACAGTACAATTTGCGGTCTTAAACTGGAAATCGAGCAATGTCCAAAAAGGCCGTTTCCCCCATTTTATGCTCAAGGAAATTTTTGACCAGCCGCAGGTTCTCCAGGAGATTATTCACCACGCGGGTGGACAGGTAGAAACTCTTCATAAACTGATTAAGCATTCATACGGCACCTATTTGGTCGGCTGCGGAACGGCTGCTTATGCCTGTTTGGCCGGGACTTACCTTTTTTCGAAAATCGCCAAAAGGCATATCAAGTTCTCAGTCGGCAGCGAATTCGGCTACCTGGTTGATTTCCTGACTGACAAAAGTTTGGTAATTGCCCTTTCACAATCTGGGGAAACGATTGACGTGATTGAAGCGGTTAAAAAAGCCAAGGAGAAAAAATCAAAAATCGGTTCACTGGTCAATGTCGAAGGCAGTACTCTTTACCGGATTTCGGATACCCCGCTTCTTTTGGGTGCCGGAGTGGAAAAAGCGGTTGTGTCCACCAAAGCTTTTACGGCAAAACTTGCTTACCTTATTCTGGTAGCGTATTCCCTGGCGGAAAATCCCGCCGAAGGAAAGAAAGCATTGCTTACTTCATATAAAGCCGTGAATAAGGTTTTGGAAGAAACAAACCTGAAAATAATCCGGAAATTGGCAAAAGAACTGATAAAAAAAGACCATATTTATATCATTGGCCGCGGACTGTCATTTCCGGTGACTTTGGAAACGGCTTTGAAGATAAAAGAAGCGTCTTATCTTCATGCGGAAGGCTTTGCCGCCGGAGAATTAAAGCACGGGGCAATTGCCCTGGTGGAAAAGAATACTCCCTGTATTGTTTTCCTTCCCAATGACGAGACTTACGGAGCCAGTTTGGCCGGAGCAATGGAGATGAAAGCCAGGGGCGGAAAAATTATCGGAATCTCCTATAAACCGCATGAAATTTTTGATGAATTTTTGTCTTTTGATGATTGCGGTGCAGCTTCCATCATCCCCGCTGCGGTGATTGGGCAACTCTTGGGATATTATCTGGCAATTGCCAGGGGGATTGATCCTGATAAACCCAGAAATCTCGCAAAATCCGTCACTGTCAAATAAAAACAATAATTTTTTATGAAAAAAAATCCCATTGTTATTCTTTGCGGCTGGCGATTAACAAGTGATAAGTATGAACCTTTAAGAAAGGTTCTTAAAGATCGGAATTACCAAGTCTATATTCCTCCGATGCCGGGATTTGCTGAAAATAATCCAATAAACCGCGTGATGACGCTTGATGACTACGTAAAATACGTTGAAAATTTCCTCATATCCAAAAAAATCACCCGATTATTATTAGTGGGCCATTCCTTCGGCGGAAGGATAGCGATTAAACTGGCCGTCAAACGTCCGCAGTTGATAGATAAATTAATTTTAACCGGTACACCCGGATATAACCCGGTTCGGGGAATAAAAATACAGTTTTTTCTGCTGATCAGCAAAATAGGCAACTTTTTCTTCTCCGTTTTCCATCTGTCAAAACTGGCAAGTTCCGCAAAAAAAGTCTTATATCGCCTGGCGGGGTCCTCGGATTATCCGCAAACCAGCGGATATTTGCGTGAATCTTTCAAGATAATCACCAGAGAACCGCTGGAAAATTTGATGAAACAGATTAGGGTGCCGACTCTGCTTGTTTGGGGGAGAGAAGACAGGATTGTTCCGGTGAAAATAGCGCAAAGGATGTCCAAAGTAATTAAATTATCCCGATTAGTGATTATTCCAAACTCAAGGCATGGAGTGCTTTGGACGGAGCCGGAAAAATTTTCCGATGAGGTAGAAAAATTATAACATGGAACTGCTGATATTTTTATTGCTAATATCTTTCACAATCAGAACAATCCGTAACGTCCTATACCAGACATTTTTATGGCAACTGAAAGAATACAGGACAGACAGGTTTTGGTCACATCTGGCGACCGTTCAGGGAAAAAAGCTAATTTTTGGACCGTTAACAGTCATCAAATGGATTTTGTTACTGCTGATAATCTTTGGATTATTTGAATTCGGTTCACTCGGATTTATCGCTTATTTAATCTTTGGACTTTGTTGGTTTTTTGAAACCGTCATCTGTCTGCGGGAACTGGTCAGCCGGGGTTGGAAAATTCCCGTATTAACGGTAAAAGCTTTAATCATTCTCTTTGTTGTTTTTTTCTTCCAGTTTATTTGGCTTTTTACCGGCGGTCTATTATGCGGTCCGTTTTTGGATAAGCTGCTTGCGCCCTCAATTGCCTTATTGGTAATCCTGACTAATATTCCCTCTTTTCTTTATCGAAAAATCATAATAGCGGCGGCGAAAAAGAAAATCTCCGGTTTTGGTGACTTGCGAGTAATCGGGATAACCGGAAGTTACGGTAAGACTTCGACAAAAGAATTTTTGGCAACAATATTAAGCGAAAAATATAAAGTAGCCAAA
>JALHWS010000136.1 GCA_022866885.1 Candidatus Microgenomates bacterium
CGGCGTCAAAGGTGGGATTGTTGATTCCGGTGGGACGATGTCCGATTATTTCAGCCGAAACAATATTTTACAGATGAGTAGTTCAGGTAATCCCAGTGTCAGAGACAGCACTAAATCATCTTCCAATGATTATAATTATGACTTTTATAATGGTAAAATTACAGCCAGTTCCAATGCGGAACAAAATGGAATTACATTTACTAATCCTGGCTTTGCCGTCCAAAGTTTTGACCGCGCGACCGGGAAAGGCTCGTTTTATTTAAACTCAACTAGCGGTGGTTTTGACAAAGCGGTACTTCTGCCAAACTTTAATGATGGTTATACCGGTACGGCGCCTGATATGGGTGCCCATGAAGCCAATACCCCCCCGATGGAATTCGGAGTAAATGCATATCTCACTGTTTCCTCATCACCTACTCCCTTTTCCTGTCCGTTAGCTTCTTTGGGCGATTTCAACTGTGACGGGAAAATAAATGAAAGTGATCTGAATGCTCTTTTGGAGAAATGGATGACTGGTGAGAAAGACATCACCGGAGACGGGAAAACGAATGAGAGTGATTTGAATAAACTGTTGGGAAACTGGAAAACATTATGACCAATTTATATAAATCCATTTGGTTGAGATTTTTGGTGATCTTTTTCTGTTTCTTTTTTATTTCAGTAAAATCTGTTCTGGCTTTCCGTTTTATCTCTTGGGGAGACGCGCAGGATGGCGGATCAAATTTTAAAAACACTTCAAACCAGGCGGCAACTTTAAATCCTGCTTTTGCTATTTTTAACGGCGATTTTGAATCGGACGGTTTTCAACAGACGCTAATGAATACCATGGTCACGGCTCTAAACGGAGGCAGCGGCAAAAATAACGGCATGTTCAATAAAACATTCCTTGTCAGGGGCAATCATGATAATCATTACACCAACCCCGCCAGCTGGCAGAATTATTTAGTTACGGCCAACCGGCCGGCTGTTGCCGGAGTCACTAATTACACCGGTATCAATTCTAGTTCAACCTACCTGACTTATTCTTTTGACTTCGGAAATTCCCGCTTCATTGGCGTGGATATCCCGGGTGATGTCGGCCTGATAACCAGCGCCCAATTGACATTCATTAATGACCGGTTGACCAACGCGGAAAACAAAACTCTTAACCCGAACCTCCAACACGTGTTTATTTATTTTCATGGACCGATATATTGCGTCAGCAGTTCTCACTGCTCCTGCAGCGGAAAAAGCGATTCAAGCTGTACCCCGTCATCAATAATTGATTTAATCAAAAACCATCCGATTGTCTCCGCTACTTTTCACGGTCACGAGCATATATTGGGATGGACGCATATAGACAGTTCGCGCCTTTCCAGCCTCCAATCACGCGTATATGAGCAATTTATGACCAGCCCGTCAGGAGCTTACGTATCTACCAGTAATCTTTATTCGAACCGGGTAAATTACGCGGAAATGACCAGTGCGCAAGGTTTTGCCGCTATTGACGTAAACGGCTTGTCGTTTACGGTAAATCTATACCGCAACGGCTCCACTGCACCTTCATGCAAACAATCAATAAACTGTACCAAAAACCAAACAACAGGCAATACCGGCTGTACCCAGTCTTCTGTTTGTCCATCCACTACTCCGCCTCCCGAAATAACCGTCACGCCAACAAAACCACCAGCCTCCTGTCCTTTGAAATCCTCCGGCGATTATAACTGCGACGGGAAAATAAATGAGAGCGACTTGAATGCTCTTTTAGGCAAATGGATGACAGGAGAGAAAGACATCACCGAAGACGGTATTGTAAATGAGAGTGATCTGAATAAACTGTTGGGGAACTGGAAGACGTTATGAAGAAATATTTTGTTTTATTGATTATTACTGTGTTTTTTCTTTTGCTGCCCAAAAAAGTCATGGCGGCTCAAACTGCCGACCCCAATGCCCTGCCGGTGACAAAAAACCTTTTAGATTATTTTTATTCGCTCCCCGGCAAAACCAGTAAAAAATTTATTTCCGGACAAAACATCGGCGGTACTTGGGACTGGAGCAGGTATGATCAGTACATTACTTCCGTTCACGACAAAACTGGCATCGGAAAATATATCGCCATTGTAGCAATTGACGGGGATGATCTTAATGGCAATGATCCGACTGTCCTTATCACCCATTGGCAAAGAGGAGGATTGATCTCGATAGCCAATCGCCCTTTTACCAGTCCTTCAAACCCTATTCCTCCTCCCAGCGATTTTTCCGACTTATATACTCCCGGAACTGATTATTATCAGCATTTTATCGACGTTCTTGATTCTGAAGCCGTCTTTCTTTCAAAACTCCAAAGCGCCGGTGTGGTGGTTTTGTGGAGACCTTTTGGCGAGATGAACGGCAATTGGTCTTGGTGGTGCAATCAGGACAAAAATGAGTATATCCAGCTTTGGAAATATACGTTTAGGTATCTTACGAAGACTAAACAGCTGCACAATTTACTTTGGGTCTATTCCCCTATTTTTGCTTACAGCTACAAATGGTTACCTGTTTCCTATTATTATCCGGAGCCTGACAGTGACAATCCTAACGGTTATGTCGATATCGTCGGATACGATTACTATCATTATTACCCTGACTTTGTCAAAATGAAATATGATTACGATACACTGTTGAAATATGGAAAACCATTTGGCCTGACTGAATTCGGTCCTGATGATGTCCCCTCCACCCACGGCACGCATTGGTATGATTACTCCACTCTTCTGACGGGACTTGTGGCTAACAACCTTTCCCAAGTCACATTTTTTCTCTCCTGGAGGGATGACTGGTCCATCATCAATCAAAATGGCACTTCTGCTTTGATGAACAGCAATTTAATTCTCAACGCAGGAGATCTGCCGAATTTCAATTTATCCCCTATTCTTACTCCTACTTATACGCCCACTCCCACCTCCTCTTCCTGTTCTTTAAAATTATTGGGCGATTTCAACTGTGACTTGAAAATCAATGAGAGCGACTTGAATGCTCTTTTAGGCAAATGGATGACAAACCTGAATGATATTACCGGAGACAATATCGTAAATGAGAGTGATCTGAATAAACTGTTGGGAAACTGGAAAGCATTATGAAAAAATATTTTGTATTTTTAATTATTGCCTCATTTTTTCTGTTAATGCCGGGTAAGACTTGGGCACAATCTACTGCGGAAAAAGAAACCCGTGCCGTCTGGCTCAATAAGGCTGCATTTGATAGTGATGTCAGAAGAACAACGACGCTAAATGATCTGAAAAGAGGTAATTTTAACACCATATTCCTGATTGCTCCACCAATATATGGCAATTTCGGAGAGGGTACCCCGGCCAATTTTTCTGCCATGTTAACTCGGGCAAAGGATGAGGGATTTCAAGTCCATGCCTGGATTGCAAACTATATGCGAACCGGAGATCCTGCGGGTGTCGATTTCACCAGTCAAGCTGAAAGGAATGCCCAAGTTCAATGGACGCTTTATCTCCTGTCTGCCTATCCGCAAATTGACGGAATCCATCTGGATTACATTAGATATCCAGAAACAGGTACGACAGTTATCAGTAAAGCGAAAAGAGAAGGGGTAAACCAAACAGTTAAATCAATTTATCAGGCAATGAAACAACAATATCCGGAAAAATTCTTAAGCGCTGCTGTCTTTGCTCCCGGTCAATCTTGTGTCGTCTGGTCTGGTACTGATTATCGCCCGGAACAGGAAACCATGTGGAACAATGACGTGCCTAGTTGGTACAAAAATTGGTTTAATGCCCAAATAACCAACTCCCGGTGGAAAAATGTTGGTTGGGGCAGTACCGGTAAAGTTTGTGCCAAAGCAGTCCCTGACGGATTGAATGTGCAACAGGATCCTGTCCTATGGTTAACCGAAGGATATTTGGACCGGATGATTTATATGGCCTATGACACTTTTAATAACGCTTGGTATGAAGAATGGTGGACAGATCATATTTACTACACTTACAGCATGCTAGATTTTAATAAAGTTTCCAATTATCAGGATAAATTATATATGAGTATCGGATGGTATGTCGATACAAATTACACCCCGGCTAATATTGCAACCATTATTAAAGTTATGAAAGAAGCAAAAAAAGCCGGAGTAAAAGGTATTTCCGTGTTTGAAATTGGACATTATATTTATGCTCAAAACCGATATATCAATGATAATCCGTTAATTGACGCCCTCACTATCAACTCATCAATCAATAGTAACGAGGCGCCTTTCATTTTACCGGCCCAATCACATTTTTCTTCAATCGCCCCCGCTCCCTGCTCTCCCCTCGCTTCTTCCGGCGATTTCAACTGTGACGGGAAAATAAATGAAAGTGATTTAAATTCTCTTCTAGGTAAATGGATGACAAGCGAGAATGATATCACCGGAGACGGAAAAGTAAATGAGAGTGATCTGAATAAACTGCTGGGTAACTGGAAGACAAATTGACGCAACTTCAGAACGAATAAGTATTGCCTTGGGAATATTTAACCGGCTATACTGAAAACAGATTAAAGAAATAATGTTTACTAAGTTAGCGTCAATTATATTTATTGTTTTTCTGTTTCTAACCATCCCTTCAAATATTGCAGTTGCTTTTGAGACCGGTTCTGTTCCTACAGCGGCTGGCAATATAACCTGCGACCTGCACAACATTACCGATCCCGGTAAATGTCCCACACCCGAGGAGTGGACTGACGGCAAAGCCGTAGTTTGCTGCAGCGAAAACGACGATATTGCCTACATCCGGGGCAATATGCCCTTGGTGCTTTCCAATCCCCATGGCGGTTATTCCAATCCTACCGATATACCTAACCGTACGGAAAGTAAATGCGGGAGCGATTTTGATACCTGGCATGACAGGCGAAGCCAGGAATATACCCGTGAAGTGAGAAAATTAATTAACGAAGCCACCGGAAAATACCCGCATGTCATTCTAAACCGCCTGGAAAGGATAAAACTGGACGCCAACAGAAGCAAATCACAAGGGGCGTGCGGCGATTCACGGGCTGGACTGGCTTGGGAAAGATTTAACTCATTTATTGATTTTGCCCTGGCGGAAGTAACTAATAGATGCGGAAAGGGTTTATACACAGACTTCCATACCATGGGTTATAACAACGGCTGGATCCAGCTTGGTTATTTGCTTTCAAGCGGTACTTTTTTTGATTCTGATAATCAACTGGAAGATTCAGCCCATATCAATGCTTCAAGCGTCAGAAACTTAGTCAACTCAACTTCAGCTACCCTGAGTGAAGTGTTAAGGGGCGTCAACAGCATCGGCGGAAGGCTTAATCATTACGGTTTTGACAAAGTTTTTCCCAGTCAAAAATATCTTACTCCCCCAAGTTGGGATATGTATTTTAATGGTGGATATAATACGTCAACTAACGGTTCGAAAAATGGAGGAACCATTGACGGATTTCAGGTGGAAGTATACCAATCATTAATAAATGAAGATTGCGACAATTGTAACCGGGAAAAATTATCGAGAGCTTTGTCCTCTTCTATAATGGACTTTCTTATTTATTTTTATAAGTTTAATCTGGCGAGTTCATACGGTTGTGCGGCGGCCAAAATAACTCCTTCACCAACCCCGAAAGCGAACCCCACGCCCACCCTTACTCCCACCCCTTCTTCCTGTCCTTTGAAATCTCTGGGCGATTTCAACTGCGACGGGAAAATAAATGAAAGCGATCTGAATGCACTTCTGAACTCATGGTTAACAGGCGGAAAAGATCTTACCGGAGACGGTACTGTAAATGAGAGTGATTTGAATAAACTGTTGGGGAACTGGAAGACAAATTAAAGAATAAAAATTTGTGGGCTGCCTAGGAGTCGCCCGCCTGCAACGCTTATGCGTAGCATTTGCGGGCAGGGACCTAGCACCTCTTTCTTATCAGCCCGCCTAAAATGCGCTTCTTGTGCGCGCTCATGGAATCGAACCATGCGCCTCTTTCTTATCAGGAAAGCGTTCTACCGATGAACTAAGCGCGCATTTTGCGCGGGTACCGCTGAACCAGCAGCCCCTTATACCCTTATTATATATGAGGCGCGTGCCGGAATCCCCGCCTGCACTTGCCTTCGGCAAGAGCCGATGGCGGGCAGGGAACCGGCGCATAACTGTTTTGTCCCGCACTTTGCTTTATGAGGCGCAGAGGGGAATCGAACCCCTGCATAGCTGTTTTGCAGACAGCCGTGTTTCCTCTTCACCACTGCGCCTTGCCT
Organism: Candidatus Microgenomates bacterium; assembly: GCA_022866885.1. Classification (GTDB taxonomy): domain Bacteria; phylum Patescibacteriota; class Microgenomatia; order 2-02-FULL-39-11; family 2-02-FULL-39-11; genus JALHWS01. The sequence continues at coordinate 6,236 of JALHWS010000136.1, forward strand.
AACCGTAATTTTAACAAAAAACTCACCATTTGAGCAACAGGAAAAAAGCGGATATATGTATGAGGCGGATTATAACCTTCTTCGGAAAATCATTTTATTCCAGAAATTAGTCCATGCTGACGGTTGCTTGGTGGGAGTTGGAGTCGGTTTCCGAGTCGGTGTGGGAGAAGCAGGAGCTCCCGCAGCTCCCAGACCGGTAGAATAATATTCATCCGCACCGATATCATAGGCGGAACCTTGGGGACGGGACTGGCAGTCAATATCGCTTGGGTTACCGATAGTCATTCCTGCATCTTTGGCCGGTGAACTGCTTTGAAGATGGTAATAACTATTCAGTACTCCCGGAGTGGGAATAGTGTATTGAGGAGAAACACCGGTTATTGCTCCGTTTTCAGTACAATCACCACAGCCTGATTTATCTGTTGTGTTGTTATACCACAAATTATTATTAAACGTGATTTTCAGATTGCTTCCGTCTCTGTCAAGAGCAATCGTATTCCTGCTGGGAGTACCGCCGCCATCATGATTGGAAAAAATATTATTGTACAAAGTCGTGCTATAGTCGTAGCAACAACCCATCCCGAAATGAACCGCCGCACCATATCCTTTATTAGCATCAAAAATATTATTGTTAATGAATGAACCTATATAGACGCTTCCTGTGGCAAAAAGAGCTGAACCACCACCGGTGGCACTGGTGGCTGTATTGCTGTAAAAAATATTGTTATATATCGGAGTGTTAACATTACCGGTACTATCGACGATAAACAAGCCGCCTCCGGAATTGGCGCTGTTGTCATGAATATAGTTATTCCTAATTCCCGATTGTGAACCTCCTCCTCCTAGATAATTTAGATAAATACCGCCACCGCTTACTCCCTGAGCAACATTGTTATGGATATCGTTATGCCTTATTCGAAATCTGGCATATTGGCTCACGGTTATACCTGCTCCTCCACCACTATTTATAAATCCGTTTTTAATCTCAAAATCTTCGATACTGGAATAATCGGTTAAGACAACTACTCTTCGGGCAGACTGCCCGTCAAGGATACTTTTAGGTTCATGGCTGGTTTTCGTCCAATCTGAAGCAGCGGAACCGGTGAGATATCCTCCACGGAGCCTGATGAGTTTACTGTTCATGTTTACTACAGGATCCGTCGTAGGACCGGTGCCTTGATAAGGTCCACCGGCAGCAACTTTGATAAAGGCCTGTACCGGAGCAGCGGGAACCTTACTGATGGCATACTGAATGGTTTTGCATGGTGATCCCGGAGTTTGACAATTGGTGGTATCTTCCCCTGTCGCAGAAACATAATAGATCGTGAAACCCTGTCCGTCTTGAACATCAGCAGTACAAAGAGGCGGAACCGGTATAGTATATGATTTGGTATCGTGAGCTTCCCTTCCTCCACGGGTAACGACAATTCTGGATTTACTATTTCCCCCGTAACAAGTATATGAGGCAGTTGTGCTGCTGATTTCCTGTATGTTACTTACACCCCCTGAGGTATTACAATAAAACTTATAGATAATAGGTCCTGTCGCTGTGCCGCTGACAGTTGCGGTTAAAGTTGACTGCAGTGGATCCCATGCGGTAGCATCAGGCAAAGTCACGGTTAAGGATACAGAAAGGGTATTGGCGGGTGTCGGAGTCGGCGAAGGCATAATAAATGCCGTGATTTTTTCAGCACCGTATCCTCCGCTTGTGACATAAACACGGGCACTATTGCCTGCTGTCTGGTTTGGATAATAACAATCCCAGTGAGTTAAATTTTTACTTGACGTTGTAACTACTTCTTCGAATACGCCGTCATTTTCGCAATCAATGTAATAGGTAATGTCTCCCGTAGAATAGTAAACCTCAACGTGTAAATCCCGATAATGGGGATCTTCTCCTCTCGTTTGGTCTTTCCAATTAACACTTAGGTCAACATAAAGATCGCTGGTCGGATATGGTGTCGGCGTCCGGGTGGGAGTAATAGAAGGACCTCCAGCAGTCGGAGTGATTGTGACTGTGGGAGTACGGGTGGGAGTCACTGTTGGAGTTCTGGTTGGCGTAACTGTAGGTGTCGTGGTGGGCGTTATCGTGACTGTGGGAGTACGGGAGGGAGTTGGGGTTGGAGTTCTGGTTGGCGTGATTGTCCGGGTGGGAGTAATGGTAGGAGTCGATGAGGGAGTAAGGGTCGGACCCAGTTCAAAATAAAACCAATCCATATTGAGTGTGGAACTGCCGCTTCCGCCGGTAAATGTCAGGAAGATGGAATGAATTCCGGTAACTGGAGTAGCTCCACTACAGCCAGTAACAGTCCAGTTTCCTATTCCTCCGGGGAAGGTGCAGGTTTTGATAATCGTACCAGTCTGACTATCCAATCTGACTTCGATATTTCCGCCTGATTGGCTGGTTAACCGGTATACGAATGTGAGAGATCCCGGAATGGAGCCAAAATTTAAATTATAATATCCTACCCAATCACCTTCTTCTATGTTATCTATTGCCTGACCGCCGCTTGCGTTTCCATCATTGTAAATATCCACACCATAGACAACATTAAAACTTTCAGCTTCAATTTGAGGAACATATGGATTGATCGTCCCGGAAATTGGGGTTGGAGTAATGGTTGTTGTTGGCGTCCGGGTGGGAGTGATCGTTATAGTCGGAGTTGTCGTTGGTGTCCGAGTCGGAGTAAGAGAAGGAGTGATTGTAGCGGTAGGTGTCAGGGTGGGTGTCACTGTCGGCGTCCTGGTTGGGGTTAAAGTCGGTGTGACAGTCGGAGTCGGGGTTGAAGTTGGAGTAGGAGTCACACTTTGAGGATTACAAGCACAAGCACGGCCATATTGTTGCATAACATTATGAACAGGATTTCCCTCATAGGTTATATTACATTCCTGGGCAGTCCCAGCATCCCGATAACTACATACCCATACCGGTTTACATAAATTCGGACTAGGCATAGGAAGATTAGGGTTAGGAATCTTACAATTAGGATCATTAGGATTCATGGTTAACCCGATAGCTGGTAATCCCTTATGACCATAGCTTTGGCAAAAAAAGCAACTTTCTCCTGCAGATAGTTTTCCTAATAAACCATTCATTACCGTACAAGAAGAGTCATCATTCCAATCTCCCTGGGCACATTTTAAACCATGATTTGCACACACAAAGCTGCAAGTATCATTGCCGGCATTATTCCCCAAATACCAACAATAACCACCACTTTGGTAAGCATCTGCTGGGCAAGAAGCAGTTGTTGCCGCCTGTTTTCTGATATCAAAGTTCTTTACAGTATTGACGGCGACGGTAGAAATAAGAGAGGCAACGATGAGGAAGAAAGCAACAGTTAAACCTATCTCACCTTTTTGGCGGGTCATTAATTTAAATATAATATTGAATTTATTGGCTTGTCAAGTACTGGGGTGAATTTCCCTTAGTTATA
>JALHWS010000137.1 GCA_022866885.1 Candidatus Microgenomates bacterium
ACATTGACAAAAATATCAAATTTCCCGAGAGGCAGTCTCAAATGCTTCTGGATTATGGCCACTAACATCTGGAGACGGTTGTTATTGATGCCATTCCCTATTCTTCGGGGCATAGGGAGCTGCGAAGCCACCGTTAAAGCCTGCACTTCCACCAGAAGCGGTCTCGTCCCTTCCAAAGTGGCTACCGTCACTGAACCGGCGGCTTTTTGGTCTTTACCCAAGAAAAGTTCCGACGGATTATCGACTTCCCGCATGCCGGATTCTTCCATGGAAAAAACGCCGACTTCATCAACCGGGCCGAAACGGTTTTTGCTGGTACGAAGAAGCCTCAAAGACTGGAATCTTTCGCCCTCAAGATACAAAACTGTATCCACAATGTGTTCAAGGGTTTTTGGTCCGGCAATCGTCCCTTCTTTGGTCACATGACCTATTAAAATGATCGGCAAGTGCTCTTTCTTGGCAAAATCAAGCAATTTCAGGGTGCTTTCCCTCACCTGACCAATGGCTCCCGGTGTTCCGGACAAATCTTCCGACCAGAGAGTTTGGATCGAATCAACGATCAGCAGTTTTATTTCTTTGAGGTTATCTTTTGATTCTTCGATGATCGCTTCTACATTGGTCTCGGGAAGGATAAGAATCTTGTCGTTTCGGAGTTTTAGCCTTTCGGCGCGCAGTTTCACTTGCTCTGCTGATTCTTCACCAGAAACATACAGGCCGCCGACTTGTGAAATGATTTGGAGGGTCAAAGTGGACTTCCCTATGCCCGGATCACCGGCCAGAAGGATTAAAGAGCCGGGCACTAATCCCCCGCCTAAAACCTGATCAACTTCTTTTATGCCGGTTGTCACTCTCAAAACTTTGGTGGTCTGGATATTTCGAAGAGGTGAAGCTTTTAGACCGTCTTTCCTTTCTCTTTTATTTTTTCCCCAAGACGGACCTTTGCTTTCTTTTTCAATTGTTTCCACCAGACTGTTCCAAGTGCCGCAATTTGGGCATTTACCAAGATATGACGGGCTCCTGTACCCGCACTGCTGGCAAATATACTGAGTATGCTGTCTGGTCATCTATCTTGCACATTATAGAAAGATCTGACGATATCTACAATATGTATTTGACTTCTTCCTTTTTTATTCTTATTGTAAGAATATGAGTACTGCTAATAAAAAAACGTCTTCCCGCAAGCAGGAAGTATATTCTTCGTACTTCAAACTGGTAATAATATTGTTACTGCTTCTTCTGACAGTTCTTGTTTCTTCTCAGATAAAATACAGATTGTCATCTCAATCAAAAGCGCAAGTAGCCCTACCGCCTCTACCAACAATCGACATTAATCCGCAAATAAGTTTGGATCTCCCTCAGGTAAATATTACTCTTCCTCCCTTACCTGCGTTCGACATTGGCGACAATCCTCAACCTCCGCCGATTGCGGCTCCGTCAGATATTCCGTTAAGAGAAACAGGAAATTATTTCATTGCAAATATTTTGCCATTTATTATAGGTAATCTTCCTCCGGGTGCGGCCGAAATCGCCCAGGGATTTTTTGCCGTTATCGGAGGCAGAGGAATCTCGCCGCCAACGTCATCTCCTTTGGATGCTACTCCTTACCCTACTGGAAACCGTCCACCAACAGTTACACCAAAATCATGGCCTACTGATGGCTATACAGCACCAACAGAACCTCCAACTGTCCCGGAAGTACCGACTATGGGTTTTGAAAAAGTTATATGTTCTAGACATATCACTGGATATGTTACCGGCTGCCGTTTCGGATTCTGTCTGAAACAAGATGTAAATGAAACGCGAACGCCTTGCGTCTCAACAATAGATTGTTCTGCAGCTGCTTGCCTCCAGCAAGCCAGACAAGACGCTGAAGCAGAAGCGCAAAATAATAGCGCAAGCATCGATTGGAGTAAAAGTAGTTTATCCTGCGAAGTATCTATAGGAGAAAGCTGTAATTAAACTTACCTGTATCCCACCGGTTTCTCTTTGGGAAGGAAAGTGAGGGAAATTTTTCTTTTTATCTGGTCGATGTTTTCCACCATGCATTCTATCTCGTCACCGATCTTCGGCTCCTGTCCGGCAGTCAACTTGCTAATGTGGATCAAGCCTTCAATCCCCGGCTCAAGCTGGACAAAGATCCCGTAAGAAGCGTTTCTAACCGCTTTGCCCGTCACGACTGTTTCAGGCGGATAACGGTCGAGAATATTTTTCCATGGATCCGGTGTCAATCTTTTTATGGAAAGATTAAGCTTGCCCTCGTCTTTATTGACGTCCAAAACCAAAACTTCAATTCCTGAATTGACTTTAAAAAGAGAAGACGGGTTATCAACTTTCTCCCAGGCAATTTCCGAAATATGGACTAAACCTTCCAAACCATCGATATCCACAAAGATACCAAAAGGGGCAATCCCGGAAATAGTGCCTTTGAGGGTGTCACCAGCTTTTATTTTCTCCAGCCTTTCTTTCTGTACAGACGGAGTAACGCCCAAAACCGAGGCTTTTTGCGATAAAACCAGACGGTTTATCGACTTGTCAACTTCAATGACTTTGACTTTTATTCTTTTACCGATCAAACTGCCCGGGTTTGCCGCCATACTGCCTTCAAGTTGGGTTGAAGGGATAAAGCCACGAAGTCCCTGCCAGTCAACTAAGAGTCCGCCTTTGGCTGTTTCTAAACCGGTCACATCCAAATCGTCTCCCGACTCTTTTAATTCACTGAGTTTTGTCCAGCGGTGTTCCATACTCGAACGGCGAAGCGATAAAGTGGCGTAACCTAAATCATTTTCCGGATTGATCACTTGGGCCACGACTTTATCACCCGGCTTGAGGGAAGCGGTAAATTCCTTAACCTGCTCAAGTTCCCATTCGGCGATTATGCCATAACTTTTACGGCCGATATCCACTAAGACTTCTCTGGGAGAAACGGAAATGACGGTCCCTTCAACTGTCGTTCCTTTTTTGAGATTTAACTGTAAACCGCCGGTCATTGCCAGCAATTCATCCATTGTCTGCGGATCTTTACTTTTTGGGGAAGGATTTGTTTTTGTCTGATTTTTTTTCACTTGTTCTCATACCGTCCTTTCTTCTTAAGATTGTTTTATTATATCATATCCTTTTTGCACTCAAATCCTTCGGCCTTGACCTATTTTCGCTTAGGCTTGTGCCTAAACTATCGTCGGCGCTGGAGCGTTTTACGATTCTGTTCGGTATGGGAAGAGGTAGTACCACTCCGCTCAAAAGACCGAAAGATTCGAATGTAAAAAGTGCTTATTTAGCGCCTTAAAAAGTGAATAGAAGAAGTATCCTTGACATCTTTAAAACCTTAAAATTTACTCTCAACCAATTAGTACGGATGAGCTAAATCCGTTACCGGACTTACACTTTCCGCCTATCAACCTTGTATTCTACAAGGGGTTTAAAAAAGATACCTTATCTTGGGGTGGGCTTGGTGCTTCAGATGCTTTCAGCACTTATCCCGTAGGAATATAGCTATCCAGCTTGCTGCAGACGCTTGTACGTCTACAACTGGCACACCAGTGATTCCTCCCTCGCAGTCCTCTCGTACTAGCAAGAGCTCCCCTCAAGTATCTAACGCTTGCACCGGATAGAGACCGAACTGTCTTACGACGTTCTGAACCCAGCTCGCGTACCCTTTTAACCGGCGAACAGCCGGACCATTGGGACCTTCTACAGCCCCAGGATAGGATGAGCCGACATCGAGGTGCCAAACCGGGCCGTCGATATGAACTCTCGGGCCCGATCAGCCTGTTATCCCCGGGGTAGCTTTTATCCGTTAAGCTCGGTCCGCCACCACGGCGGATCCGAGGATCACTAACACCTGCTTTCGCATCTGTTCGATTTGTAGATCTCACAGTCAAGCCGGCTTATGCGTTTGCACATTCATCCCGATTTCCATCCGGGATAAGCCGACCTTTGTACGCCTCCGTTACACTTTTGGAGGCCACCTCCCCAGCGAAACTGCCCGCCAGACACTGTCTCCCTGCCAGTTATTTATTTGGCCAAAGGATAAGAGTCACTGATTTTGAAGAGTGGTATTCCATTGATGTCCGACTTGCGTCGAAACTCCCACCTATTCTCGACAGTCAAAAACAATTTCCCAATGCCAAGTTACAGTAAAGCTCCACGGGGTCTTTTTGTCCAGGTGCAAGTAGGCCGCATCTTCACAGCCATTTCAATTTCGCCGGGTAACGGTTCAAGACAGTCGCTTACTCGTTCTGCCGTTCGTGCGGGTCGGAACTTACCCGACAAGGAATTTCGCTACCATAGAACAGTTATAGTTACTGCTGCCGTTCACACGGGCTTGAGTCTCAAGCTCCCCCCGATAAATCGGGGATCACCCATGACTCTTAACCTTCGTGCACTGGGCAGGCGTCAGCCCCTATACGTTGCCTTTCGGCTTTGCAGAGACCTGTGTTTTAGTTAAACAGTCGGTAAGCGTCTTTTGTTGTATCCCTTACCGTTTCGGTAAGGGAAGGGCATCTCCCAGAGGTTACGCCCAGCTATTTTGCCGAGTTCCTGGAACCGTTTTCTCCCGATCGCCTTGGTATACTCTACCAACCCACCTGTGTCGGTTTGCGGTACGGAAAAATTGAAAGTTTCCCACCTTGCGGCGGGATCAATGAGACTTTTCTCGGAAACTGAAGTTGACAAAGTTGTCCGCAATCTTGCGACTTAGAACTTCCCATCATCACTCGATTAATCGTACTAACGGATTTTCCGGTTAGTACTATCTTATGATTTAGTCCACGACTTGCGTCGGGATCTATCTATCCAATCTCGTCATCCCCTTGATATATCTTTCAAAATTGTAGCCGAATTTCGACGGCTTATACATCGAGCTACCCCTCCGAAAAAATCGGAGGACTCGCCTTAGATCCGACTAACCCGTCCCCGATTAACGTTGGGACGGAAACCTTGGGTATTCGGCGGTCCGGTTTTTCACCGGACTTTCGCTACTCATACCGACATTCTCACTTCCTGCCGCTCCACACCGATTTACATCGTGAGCTTCACTGCAACAGGAACGCTCCCCTACCACTCATGTGCAAAGCACATAAATCTCCAATTTCGGCACTTGGCTTATCCCCGTTCATTTTCGGCGCAAAACTTCTCGTCCAGTGAGCTGTTACGCACTCTTTGAAGGGTGGCTGCTTCTAAGCCAACCTCCTGGGTGTCTGAGAAATTTTACTTCCTTTACAACTTAGCCAAGATTTAGGGACCTTAATTGGGAGTTTGGGTTTTTCCCCCACTTGACCAGACTCGCTTAGCCGAGCCGGACTGACTACCCGCTTAATTTTCTCTAGTATTCGGAGTTTGATTGATTCACCTCGCTTGCGCTTGGTGAGTCATTCAGTGCTCTACCCCTAGGAAAAAATATACGGGCGCTATACCTAAATATATTTCGGGGAGAACCAGCTATCTCCGGGTTCGATTGGCATATTACCCCTAACCACAGATCGTCCCACGTTTTTGCAACAACGACGGGTTCGGGCCTCCTCCCGATTTTCATCGGGGTTCACCCTGTCCATGGTTAGCTCACCCGGTTTCGGGTCTTCCGATAGCGACAATCCGGCAAAGCCGGAGGCTCAATTAGAGCTCGCTTTCACTACACCTGCGTTACAAAGTAACTTAGGTAAAAGCCGCTTAATCGGAAACTCATCGGTTCATTCTTCAATAGGCACGACGTTACTCGCGCTCCGCACGAGAATAATTATGTAATTGGTAATTAGCTATTAGGGGATATTACCCTTAATTACTTAATTACTAATTACCCTTGTGCGAAGCACAAGCTTCGTCTGTTTGTTAGTCGACAATTTCAGGTACTATTTCATTCCCCTTCCGGGGTACTTTTCACCTTTCCCTCACGGTACTAGTTCACTATCGGTCGGTCTTGGTGTTTAGTCTTGGATGGTGGACCACCCAGTTTCCCACGAGGTTTTGCCGTGCCTCGTAGTACTTAGGAGCTATCTAAGGGAGATTTGAATTTCATATACGCGACTTTCACGGTCTATGGTTTGCTATTCCAAGCAATTCTATTATCCATTTCTCATCCTATATCGATAGTCCTGCAACCCCCGCGCAAATTTTCTTACGAAAATTTGTTCGGGTTTAGACTCCTCCGCTTTCGCTCGCCGCTACTGACGGAATCTCATATGATTTCTTTTCCTCGGGCTACTTAGATGTTTCAGTTCGCCCGGTGCCCCCCAATCAACTATCCGAAAAACCTTTCGATCTCCCGGTTTTATTGAATGGTATCCCGATGTAATCGGGATCCGTTTCCGGATTCGGAAACCGCCGGATCGGAGACTGTTAAACGTCTCTCCGACGATATCGCCGTTATACAAGCGTCCTTCTTCGGCCAAAACCGCCAAGGCATCCATTGTCGACTTTATGAGTAGACTTTAAGGCTTAATAAAGATGTGTCCAATACTTACATTCTATTCACTTTTTAAAGAGCCAATATCGGCGTTTAGTCTTTAGTCTCTGGTCGTTAGAAAATTTATCTAAAGATCAATGACTAAAAGCTAAATAGTGGAGCGTAACAAATTGCTATGCAATTTGAACGCTCCTACCACGTTTAAATTTTGCAACGCAAAAATTTATTACGTGGTGGACCCGGGCGGACTCGAACCGCCTACCTTCTCATTGCAAATGAGATGTTCTACCGGTTGAACTACGAGCCCGCAAAATAGAAATTTTGGAAGATAAAACTGAAGGCCGCTATGAAGTATTCTTCTGGTATAAAAATATGAAAAGCGATTTTCTCATTATCCTTTTTGGATAAAACCTTCAGTTAAAACTTCCCAAAATGCTTAAACATTAAATAAGCAGTATTATATTTTACCAAGAAATAGGTTTTTGTCAATCGGGTAAACTTGACTCTTACTCCTTTATTTTTTCTTCAATTCCTCTTCAATGGCCGCTTTGAAAGTGGCAAAAGGAGCCGCTCCGGAGATCAGGTTGCCATTGACGAAGGTAGCCGGCGTACCGCTGACACCGACGCTTTGTCCGTAAGTGATAGCGTCTTTAACTTTATTGGCGTATTTGCCGGTATCGACGCAATTATTGAAGTCTTTGGTATTCAACTTCAAAGTGGCCGCAAACTTCTTCAGGTTCTCTTTGGAAAACTGCCCCTCATTCTCCCCTTTTTGGTTGCCGAAGAGATAGTCATGGTATTCCCAGAATTTACCCTGATCTTGAGCACAGCGTGCCGCGGCAGCTGAATCCAGAGATTCCTGACCAAGGAATGGGTAATCCTTCCATACAAATCTGGCTTTACCGGAATCGACGTATTCCTTCAGAATATTTACTTCGTCCGGCTGCCAGGTAGCATCTCTTTGCTGCATGGTCTTTACCAATTCGGTATTATGCCCCGAATATGCGCCACAAAAAGGACACTGGAAATCGGAAAAATTCACGACCGTTACTTTAGCATTTTTCGGACCTTTTTGCGGATCATCGTCAGTTACTTTGACATCTACTTTCGCCGGTTGGGTCGGTTGACCCTGCTGGACGCCGGCAACTGTCCCGCCGCCTTTTTCCAAAGTTTTAACCTTTGTATAGAGGCTGCCGACAGCAAAAGCGGCAACCACCAAAAGACCAACCAGTCCATATGTTAAATAATTTTTCTTGGCAGAATTTTTTTCCTCAGGCATAATATCTCTCCTTATTTAACCTATATAATAATGTATAAAGTTTATTAAAAATAACAGACTACAAGCTTCTTGTCAACCCTCATGTTTTCCCCATGATTCTTTTTATCGCCACAATAAAGGCGGCTGTCCGCAAATCCGTTTTTTCCCGTTTTGCGGTCTCCCAAATCGCTTCAAAAGCTTTCACCATTTTCTGCTTCAGTTTGGCGTTCACCGCTTTTTCCGTCCAGTGCTGCCCTTTCAGGTTCTGCTCCCACTCAAAGCAAGAAACGGTCACTCCGCCTGAATTGGACAAAACATCCGGCACGACCGGAATTCCTTTCTTGTGTAAAATGACATCTGCCTCCGGAGTCGTCGGCCCATTGGCCATCTCATGAATGATTTTGGCTTTTATCCGACCGGCATTTTCTCCGGTAATCTGGTTTTCCAAAGCTGATGGCACCAAAATATCCACCGGCAACTCCAAAAGTTCTTCATTGCTCATTGTCCGGCCATACTTCAGATCGCAGACCGAACCAACGCAATAACAACTTGAAAGTTTCCCTTTCTCTTTCTTGCACTTTAGGACCAAATCCGGATTGAAACCGTCCTTCTCCATATTTTTGACGACAATCGCTCCTTTAGAGTCGGAAAGAGCCACGATCCTCATCCCCATCTCATGTAAAAATTTGGCAATATAATAACCCACATTCCCAAATCCCTGTACTGCCACTGTCAATTCTTTCCCACATCTTCCTTTCAGTTTCATTTTTGCCAGTAAAGCCTCTAACACAAACGATCCTCCCCTGCCTGTAGCCTCTGTCCGGCCTAAGCTTCCACCGCAATCTACCGGTTTCCCGGTAAACGTCCCCATTAGTATTGATTTTTCTTTTTTTGCTATTTGTTTTTTGTTATTTGTTTTATATTTTATATATTCATCAACCATCCACTTCATAATCTGCGGAGTCGTATTCACGTCCGGCGCCGGCACATCTTTATAAGGACCGATGTCATCGGCGATTGCCCGGGCATAAGCCCGACTCAACCTTTCCAGTTCTTTTTCCGATAAAGCCTTGGGATCTACTTCTACTCCGCCCTTTCCTCCACCCATCGGAATATCCGCCACCGCGCATTTGATCGCCATCCAAAAAGCCAAAGCCTTCACCTCATCCATATCCACCTGCGGGTGATAACGAATACCGCCTTTGTATGGGCCGCGGGCGCTATTGTGTTGTACTCGAAACCCATGGAAAAATTTTGTTTCGCCGTTATCCATTTTTATCGGGAAATTAACAGAGATAATTTTTTCGGGATTTCTCAAACGGTCTATCTGCCATTTCTCCAGTTTCAGATATTTTAAAGCTTTTTCCAACTGCCCCATGGCGTTTTCGAAGGGATTGATTTTTGTAGTCATATTAATAATTGTCATTCCCGCGGAAGCCTGCCTGCGCAGACAGGCGGGAATCCATACCTTTTATTAATATAAATGTTAATAATATTTTATGATAATGTATGATAGTTTACTCCAGGAAAAATAAATTGTCCAGTCTGTCATATTTGCTGAAAAAGTACTTATCTATAAAAATCTTTCAGAAATTCATTCCCTAATTCCGGTCCTTTAAGTTTATACGAATAAGACACATTTACCATACCCCCGGGTCTTAAAAACGGTTCCTTATATAAATACTGCTCTGGAGTAGTTCCGATGTCGCCATAACAAAGATATCGAAAACCTTTTTCAACTAACCTCTTTGCCCTTTCAACCTGCAGAAAGGTCCCGATGTCAGTATATTGATGATCAGTTTTTAAAACTATGCCGGTTGCATGATCAGGCCTGACGCTATGCGGAGCTCCCAGTTCCACTCCAACTGCCTGCTTGCCGATCATCGCCAGTCCGCCCCAAACATGCGGATCGCCCCAATACATATCCAGAAAACGTCTATCCATACCGGTTGACATTGGTGTAGGCTCACTGGCGCCTTGCGCATCCCATGTCTCAAAAAACCTTGTGATGGTTTCTTTCTCAGCATCAGTTCCGGATAAAGGATAATATCTCAAGCCCGGATTAGCTCTTTGTGCTCTACGGTATTTCTGTCCAACTTCCGGATTTATCATCGTAGCAATTCCCGGCAAATGACAAACCAGATCCATTCTCAACACCGGCTCTCCCAGACCATCAATAGGCTCCGGCAATAAATTATATGCTATATACTCTGCGCCCCAAGTTCTTTGTAGCCAACTAACTAATTCTTCATCCTTTTGAGTTTGAGAAAACATAATTCTCGCTTGCGGGATTGGCGTCTCTCTTCTTAGAACCAACCTTTGTTGACCAGCGGCTTCAACCAAAAATAGTTCACCGCCATTATTGGTGGCAAATGGTATTAATTGTTTGTCACAAGTGAAATTGCCGATCCCTTCGGCTTGTCTTAAAACATCTACTACCTGCGCTCTTTTCTCCGAAGTAACCGGTTCAGCTTTGATATGAAATGATTTTCTTGCTTCCAAATTACCGGCCGGGGCAACCGGCTGAAATTCATAGGAAGACAATTCCTCTTTTGTCTTGGCAATCCAACTTCTGATATATTCTGTTGTTCTTTCCAGAGATTCTCTAAATACACCTTTGGTTATATTATGCGCTAATATGTCTTCGAGAGTTGATTCTAAAAAATCCAATCTGCTTTCAATTTGCTTCGAACTCCATTCATGGGTCCGTTTGGTGTATTCCCACAGCAGTTTGTAACGCATGAATAAATATGTCAACCGTACATCATTTCCTTCAAAACTATTATTAAATAAATCTGTCCGCAGTTGTTGGTCCAATCGCCTCCCTAAATCTTCAACCAAAAAAGGGTGGTGTTTTTCTCTGTATGAAAGATAGTTAAATCCGGCTTCATCAAGCTTCCCAGTTTGAATATCTATTAGTCTTTTCAGAGCCGGTTCAAGAAGGTCTGGATCACCAATTCTAGCTGCATCATCTAAAGATCTGGTTAATTTATTGTTAGTATGTTGTTTCCACCACTTAAAATCATTTTCAAGTGTAAAATATAACAATGCATACCATTCTTCCGGATGTTTGCGTAATCGTTCTAATACCGGTGTTACCTCATCCGCATATTTTTTTCCATAAAGCTGTCTAACTCCGGGCAACTGAGTCCAAGCCGTCTCTGGAGCCTGCATTAAAGCTTCCATCATAACCAGGGGGAAATTACCGGTTGTCAAAACAGCCATTTCAGGGTTACTTAATCCGGACCGGTCAAGTCTCTCAAAAACAAATCTGGCAAAAGTATGAAAAAAATACTCCTGATTACTGTACAAAGTATTATCATCTAAATTATCCATCAATGATAACGCCTCGTTTAAATCTTGGTGTTGGTATAAAAAATCTACTAAATCCCTGACCGGATCCGGGGTAATAAAACGCAATCCGTCACAAATATAAAACCAGATGGCGCAGGTTTCTCCCCATCTGCCGGCGGAAAAATTTTCCCAGTCGTCAATCAGAAGCTGCATCGGACCAAAGACCGGTAATCTGCCATTCTCCGGCCAGAAAAGATTCATATCAAAACGGTGACGGAGGTAATATAACCAACCCTCAAGATGTGTTGGCGATCCAATCATATGGTAAAGTTTGGCATATTTGCGGGTGAACCAGAGATGATCCGCTTCATGCCGGAAATGCACCCGCCAACCGGCCACCGTATTAGCATAGCGGAGTGCTGTTAACGTAGTTACATATAAAATATCACTGACACTCTGGGCTTTGATCTGTTGACCGGTGCCGGCCGGAACCGTTTCCAGAAACTCATGGAAATGTAAACCAATTGGATATTCCTCCGGATGCATCAAAAAATCTTCCGCCGCCACCAGTGCCGCTGAAAGATATAACTGGTTACCAACCGGCACATAAATAATTTTTTGTTTGTTCCCCCGCTCTAATTGGAAACAAAGAGTATCGTGATAAGTTTCCCGGGAAAGAATGGAGACTGTATTGTTTTTGGCCAATTCCTCCCAAAAGGTTTCTTCTGGATTAAATTCATCATCGATGATGCCGGTTATTTTAGGGAATTTTTTCAGATCAGCCAATTGGCGCAATTCATTTATATCGTATGCCTCTATATGATTTTCTGCCTGCCGGCGTAGATAGTTTAAATGCCTTTCAAGAAGCAGTTTCAGGTTCAATCTCATATCAGTTTCATTAAAGTTGTATCCTTTGGGTAGCAAGGTGGCGCTGGCGATATAAAGTTCCAGATACCGGCAAAATAAGGGCAAGACAAAACGCAGTTGTTCGCTACTTAGTCCTGCCACGGTTTCAGAAAGCCCCAAAGCATCACAAATGCTCACTATATTCTGGTAAGGCAAACGGGTTTCATAGATTGTGGCTCGTTTTCGGATATCTGCTAATACTTTTATAAAAAACGTCCGGTAGTTTTCCATCTCAAAACCCATTTGTGCGGAATTAAACCCTTGAGACAGGTCTCTTCCGGACATGGCTTCGGATAAGCTTGCGCAGCAGGCATTAAAAATTGCATTTGATTTTAAATCGGAAAGAGGCTCCCACATCACCTCTCCAGTTGTGTTATTAGCAAGATTTATAATCTCTTCTTTTGTGGTCAAAGGATTGGCAAAAAATTTTTCCGCCGCGAGTTTCATCGTCTCCGGTTTTAGATATTCAATTGTCAGAGGGTCTAAATCTAGCACTGTCTCCACCACTGCGCGTTGCCACCAAAAATGAGAGATTGGCAGATGTTCACCGGCTTTGGCTTGGTCAGCCAATTGACGAACCTCGTTTGAAGGATCAGTTTTAGCCCAATATTGCAGTAGTACATCTTGAGGAATTGCCTCCACTGGATTTTCCAAACAATGCCTGATAAAACTGTCGATCGACTGATACGGAATCGTTTCAAATTGGTGGGAAAACCATTTCCTGCCTTCGTAGAATAAACCATCAAAACCGTTTTTTAATCTACCCAGCCTGTCAAGAGAAACGACGATGCATCCGTCAGTGCCAATGTGTTCAGAGTCAGAAAAATGACGGAACAATTTTCTACTCTGGTGATTCCCTGGATGGATTCGAGCTTGTACTTTTGTGATACCGCAGCGGTCTGCGATATGCAAAGCGGCCAAGACCGCCTGCATGGCTGTTCCCCGTCCTTGCTCGTCATGATCCAAAACAATTCCGATTTCAGCCTGGGCTTGGTTAGATACACTGGGCTTTAATCCTACATGGCCAACCACCTGACAAGCGCCATCTCTTGCGTCTCTTTTTATAGCAAAATATAGACCTCTATTTCTTACTTCATTTACCCAACCTCGTACCTCATCAGGGTTAGCAGGATTAAAAGTTAAATGCAGGTACTTGTTAATATAAGGATCAGTCAAAACTCTGGCAACTTCAGGAGTATCATTCACGGTTAATCCCCTAAGACCAATATCTCCAGGTAAAGCAACTCTGGTAAATTGATCGCCATCTTGGACATGAATACGCTCTATAGGCATATTTTTGTGAGGCAGAAATTAGAGGCAATTATTGTACTATAGGTTTTTGTGGTATGCAAGTATTGACTATCTCAAACATTATATAGTAAGATACAACAATTCAAACTAAAATTATAAAGGAGGTGAAGCTGATATTATATGCCAATAGCAAACTGTGAAGGATATCGACCGCTCGGAGATGGACGATCAACATTGGATTCGTCAAGACTAGATCTAGCTGAACCTGGTATGGGAGATAGACTTTCTCAACCATTCCAACCAGTTGTCATTTTTGACCGTCAGCCAGGAGTTGGGCAAGGAGCATTAAAACTACCAAATGACTGCGCATGCGGATTAGTTTAAACACTGATTTGGCCGTTTCTTCTGTCCCCCGCTTTTATCCGGAGACTTACACGGACAAAGTGGAGGGTTTTTTATTGGTTTACGCTCCTCTTTCTGAAAAGGGACTGGTGGTTTTAAATAAGGATGCCGCTTTTTTATACTCTTTGATAGACGGGAAAAGGATGCTTAAGGATATTTGGCAGTCAGCCCAAAAAGAAGTTCCCAAAATCGGGTTTTCCGTCATTAAACAGACTTTCCAAGATTTTTACGCTTCAGAAATCATCCATTTCGGAAAACCCAAGACCACGCTGGAATTATCAGCCAAAAAAATAAAAACTATCAGCGTCTGGCTGCATATCACCAACCAGTGCAATTTGCGCTGTACTTATTGTTATGTCCGGAAAACCGTAGAGAAGATGAGTCCGGCAGTCGGAAAGAAAGCTATTGATAAGGTATACAGAACTGCCCAAAAACACGCTATTGAAAAAGTTACCCTGAAATTCTCCGGCGGAGAAGCTCTCTTGGAACTGCCGATGATTCTCACGCTTGTCAAACAGGCTAAGAGTTTAAGCAAGAAATACGGAATTGAAACTGATTTCGTTGTTTTATCCAATGGTATCCTGATTGATGAAAAAGTGGCCAAAATATTAAAAGGGAATAACCTTCGGGTCGCAGTTTCTCTTGACGGTTTAAAAAAATATCATGACCGGACAAGAATATTTCCTTCTGGTATTGACAGTTTCGATCTGGTGATAAAAGGAATAAATAATTTGATGAAGGCTAAAGTTCCTTTTAATGTCTCCATAACTATTTCTGCCAAAAACATTGATGGCATTCCCGAGTTGACAAGATATTTGCTTGACCGGAATATCCATTTCGCTTTCAATTTTTACCGTGAAAATCCCTTTGTTACTGAAGAGTTGGAAGGCAATGATAAAAAGCTGGTTGAGAGGCTGAAAAAAGCTTATCAGTATCTTTATGATAATCCGCCTGAATATCCGGTAATGGACAGTCTTTTAGACCGGGTACATTTCAGCAAGCCCCATCTTCATCCCTGCGGCATGGGCCACAGTTATCTGGTTATTAACCATCAGGGAGAGCTATCAAGCTGCCAGATGACTTTGGAGAAATCGATCGGCTCCATTGATGATCCTGATCTAATGGAAACAATGATAAAAGGTAATTTTGTCAGACCCATTGGTTTGACCGTTTTAGGCAAAACTCCCTGCCGGAATTGCCAGTGGAAATATCTTTGCGGTGGCGGCTGTCCCTTACTTACCTATCAGCAAAAAGGGCGGTATGACACCTCTTCACCCTATTGTAGTGTCTACAAAGCTCTTATCCCGGAAGTTCTACGGATCGAAGCCAAACGTTTAATCAAATACGGCGTTCGCTAATTTTATCCACCCCACCCGCTCCAAAACCTGCCTTCCCATAAAACTCAAATCAATAATTTGTTTTTTTATCTTTTCTGCAATTTCATTCCTTATAAACTTCCAGAATACTGACTTTCTTGACATCTACTGGACAAAATGGTATCATTTTTGTATGTTTGATGAAATATACAGTACAATTTTTACCGATTGGCAAAATTTTAAGCTTCCGAAAGTCTTACCCAGAGACATAAGAATAGATGTTGCTCCGGTAAAACACATACGTAAAGCAACTGTCATCACCGGTTTTAGAAGAACCGGCAAAACCTATATCCTGTATTCTCTCATATCGAAGCTTCTTCATGATTTATCCAAATCCGACCTTTTATATGTTAATTTTGAAGATGAAAG
>JALHWS010000138.1 GCA_022866885.1 Candidatus Microgenomates bacterium
ACTCCGATACCTACACCTGGACCCTGTACCTGTGAAAAAGTAGACGTTGAGGGAACGATCGGCGCCGGACAGACAATTACTTTAACCACTTATGCCCGTTCGCTGGACCCGGCCAAAACAAAAGTGGACCGGATGATCTATTATGTTGAACAAAACGGTCAGGAAATCACCCATTCGGATCCGATTACCGCTGTCGAAGTTGCCGGAGAAGCAGGCAGGTATTATACCAATTGGACTTATACCATTCCTTCAGACGGTATAGGTACGGCCAATTACCGGATCTGGACAGGAATAATTTGCGCTTACAAAACGGCCGCCGTTCGAAGTCAGACTGCGGTTCTGGGAACCGATACGACAATAAAAATCGGCGTCTTTGATCCGCTGATCGGATTTATCAGATCAATTCTGGCTCCCAAAAGCGACCAACCGGCAGCTTCACCCGCGCCGTCTCTCAATAATCCGGATTCCTACACGATCATCAGGCCGACCGGAGTAAATACATTGCAGTTGGGGACATTCTATCCGGCATCTGATATTGAAAAAGGCTGTTACGAAGTGAAGTTTACGATCCATTTCTGATTATTGACTAAAATATCAGGAGAAGTTAACCTTAATTTAAAGGTAAATAATTTACCTGGATTTCTGTTATGGATAAAAAGAAGATCTTAATTGCTGTATCAGTGGTATTGATTGTAATTATTACCACGGTTGTACTTTTTCTCTCCAAAAAAACTCAAACGAAAGAATCAGTAACCTGTAACCTGCAAAATTGTCCTTCCGGCTGCTGTGCTGATGGTAAATGCCAAACCAAGGGATCAAGTTTTGTCGGTTATTCCTGTCTGGGCGCCAATAAATGGAAAACACCAGAGGGAGGGATGGTAATAGGAGCACCTAAAGCAGTGGAAGACCAGATAAAAACAGAGGAAGGGGTAAACGCTATCCCGACACCCACCCCCATTCATCTTTCACAGGAAGAAAAAATCGAGATTGTCGAAAATAACAGCAAATGGTTCGACTCTCAGAAAAATGAAAAAGGGGTATATTATGGATCATATGTAGTATATCCCGATGGGGGAGATCCGGTGAAATCATCCGACAATAGAGTGGGAGCCAATGTCATCTGGGCTAAATATCAGGTGTGGAAAAAGACAAATGATCAGTCGCTGCTTGATAGCATGCGCAGTGATTTCACTGTCCAGCTGGATGATAAGGTAGTTGATGTCTATGCGCCGGATTTCTGGAGCTGCCGGATTATGTATGAGCTGTGGCTTGATGATAAGTTGCCCCAGGATCTCAAAGATAATGCCAAGAAATTATGCGATAAAGGTATATACAAATCCCCCAAAGAGTTACGGGAACCAGGAGACACTGAAATTAGACTATCTGCAGATACAAAGATAGCAAAGTATGAGGAAGTTGATTTAAACAGCATTAATCTCGGTGAAGCTTCGGGAGTTTTTATAGAATATTCAAAAAGACAACAGTTGGCAGACCAGTTATTGAAATATTCCTCGTATATCTCCGAATTTTTAACTAAATATGAGTGGGAAAAGGTGGATAATTATTTTACAATCGCTAAAGCTTTTCAAAATCAAGTTCTCAATCTGTACCAGCAGATGGCTGGTAATAATAAATTAGTTCCAAACGAGTGCGTAATGGGTGTTGGATTTATGGATTTGTACAGCGCAACAAAAGAAGACAAATATCTTAAGTTCGCGGAAAAATTGATAGATGCTAATAAAAATAAATATCATGACATTTCTCTTTTTGACAAAGTGACATGCGCATATTTTATTGACAAGATGCGGATATTACTGAAAAGAGATGATTACGGACCGATCTACGATAATCTATTTTCAGATATTTACCAAAACCACTATGACCAGCAATACAAGGCCTTATACGAAGATATACATCCCGGAAAGCTTTTCAAGGCAGAAAACAACTCGTTATTGGGAATAATTTTAAAAATATAATATGCTCAAAAAGATCGGAATCTTTGTCTTATCAGTTCTGGCTGTTTTTTTTATTCTGAATCATCAGATAGGTAAAACGTCTGCAGAACAAAACTGTCCATCTTCTTGCGGAGGTTCCTGCGCAGCCATCAAATCCGGCGATCCTGATTGTAAAGGAGGATGCTGGGACGATCAGAAAGGACCAACAGCATGTGATTGTGGTGGAGGATGTGACGGATCAAGTGCCGGGGCTTATTGTGACGAGCAAAACTCCCAAGGTTGGCCTCTTGTCCCCTGTACGGATGTCAGACCTCACACTTACTGTACAGTAGCTTGTTATGTCTGCAGCAACAGAAACTCTGAATGTTGCTTTTTGAAACCGTCTCCCACTCCGACCAATTCGCCTCCAAAATGCAACAAGCTTATAGCCGATCCCAATCCTATCGTTGCCGGAAATCCTCTGACATTAACCGCAGAAGTCTATGATATTGACCAAAATATTTCCAAAGTTGATTTTTTATATGGCCTTAAGTCAACCATAGATGCGCAAGCAAATCCGGATGACAACTGGAGTCTTTTGGGAAGCAATACCGGTCCCCGACCCACTCCTTACGTTCCGATAATATTAAATGAAAATACGAATAAAACTTGCACCGAGATATGTAACGCAATCTCGGAAAGGGTTACCTGTGCATCTGTAGGGACCGATACCCAGGGTACTAACGGACAAAAGTGGGGACATGATTGGGAAGGTACTATGCGTGATAAGGTATTGTTTTGCGCACAATTTCCTTCATCGTGTCATGATCCTATCTTTAACTCTAATGTGATCTTGTGTCCGGATACAGGAGATAGACATAATACAAAATGGACTAATTGCAGATGCACATCACTTGCCCGTCCTTATAATATGTCCTGGAACGGAACCTTTCCTGCAACAGGAGGAGAATATTATTTAATCGCTAAAGTATATGATGACAGAGGACTTATATGTTCAGGCAATCCTAAAGCCCCGACTTGTCCGGCCTGTATGTTAACAACTACTGTAGTATCTCCATCTCCGACTCCTTCACATTCCCCGACACCTACCACTACTCCTACACCTTCTGACACTCCTACGCCTACGATTACTCCACTTCCGACAGAAACTCCAACCTCCACTCCTACCCCGACTCCATTATCCTGCGGCAGTCCTTGTACGCCGGATGACACGTCACAGCCTTGTCCGGAAGACTGTCCCTTTTGTATCGGCAGCGTCTGCGTTCCGCCGAGTCCGACGCCTACCCCAACCAATACACCGACTCCACTTCCGACAGCCACACCAACACCTGCGCCTTTTTGTGACTGTGATAGGATTGAGATCATTAACGGAACCGTGGCGCCCGGACAAACGATTACTTTTCGCACCTGGTTGAAAACTTCCTATAATGCCGAAGTACGTGAGATTGTTTATAGCATTTGGGAAGGAGGGAAACCGACTGAAACACCTCCTTCTGCTCCGAATTATTCTTCCGGGCCTTTAACCTTGAGCGATGGAAAAATAATCAAAGCTACCGATCAGTCACCGGTGACTGAAAACGGCAGATATTATACCGACTGGTATTATGCCGATTGGGATTGGACGATTCCCACAGGTGAGAGTGGTTTTGGTGCTTTTTATATCAAAGCTGAATTTTCAGACGCTACCTGCGGATTGCGGACCGCCAATTTAGGAAATCCATCAATGCAGGTGGCCGGAGTTACCGTTGAAGTACAAAAGAATCCAAACGTCATCCAGACGGTTTTACAAACCATCCATAATATATTTTTCAAACCGGATAACGATTCGGCAACCGTGCTTGCGGCAACTTCCGATAAAACCAGCTTCTTCGGCAATATTTTACAGGCAATTTTCGGGGGGAGAGTTAGTCCCCAAAGCGGTCCGGCTGTTACCATGACACCGACTCCGAATCCGCCGGCGTCACCGACTCCGGATCCGATGACGCAACCGCCGCCGACATTACCCGTGGGCGGTTATTGCGCCGGATCGACGCTTTTGGTGCCTTCCGGAGTCAAATCTGAGCAGTTGGGAACCTTCAATCCTTTTTGTCCTTCACCGACACCCGGGATTGTCCAGGGTTGCCATGATATGCTGTTGACCGTATATTACGGGGATTGATAATTATTTTTTGCCGGAATGACGAAGAGTGGCGAAGCTGGTTAATCCTCCAAGAGTCAAAACACCGCTGATCCCTAAAAGCAATAATGAGTTTTCCATATTTCCGGACACAGGCGGTTGGGGGGTGGCCGTTGGGCGGGGAGTTGAAGTAGGATAAGTAGTGCTTGTTGGTTGGGAGGCAGGCGTACTTGTGGGGGCACAAGTGACACCGGGAATGGTCGTATCACAGATGGGGCCGAAGGTGTCTTGGGCAAAGACACTTCCTTTAGGAAGTAAAATCACCAAAACAAGAATAAGATCGGATAAT
>JALHWS010000003.1 GCA_022866885.1 Candidatus Microgenomates bacterium
CGGGTTCTAGCCGCAGGTGCTTTGCGCCGCCGGCCGTGCGAACGCGCTGTTCGTCGAGATACACGGGATTGGTGCGTCCGTGGGTCCAGGCATCGATCATGTCGTCGTAGTGTCTCGACCCCGGCTGTCCCGATTGCCCGGTGGTTATCTGCCAGCGGGAGTTGCTCTGGTCCCCGAGGTCGGACACCATCCGGTAGACCGGTCCCCAAACCCCCGTGAACGGGTCGGTCGGCATGTAGCCGGTCTGGGTGACGGTTTCGCTGAAGGAATCCGGCATGACCATGACGACCGGGTACGACGGAATTCCAACGTGGATGGTGACCGTGGTGCTTACGGTCACTCCACCCTTCGGAGCGGCGTAGCCAATAAAGCTCCAGTCTCCTTCCACGGTAAAATACCCGCTAAATTCGACATACGCCATGGCTACGGTTCCGCCAGCGCTTTTTAGATTGCACCAATAAAAATCTTCAGTCGTGCCCGTGATGACACGGCTGCAGCTATCGTTACCGCTCCATGTCGAGTGGTATATGCTCGTAACTGAATACGATTTAGAGATGGACAGAAGCAACGAATTGTCCGTCGGTCGATCGGTCAGAACCTGGAATCCCAGCCACAAACTGGTTCCTGTATATGGCACGAAGCTTGGAGCCCCATACCATTCCACGGCAATTATTTCTGCCGGATTTTCGACCAACTGCAACTCCTGCCCGGCCTGTTGCGCGGCGACGGCTTCGGCCTGCTGCGCAACTGCGACGCTGGTGCCCCCTCGGGCAAGAGCCAGCACGATTAAGACGGCCACCAGCCCGAGGGCGATGGCCAACGACAAAACGATCGAACGCTTTCCTGTGGCGTTCATGATTTTCCTCCTAGTTATTTTGACTGGAAAACTCGAATTGCGCATTTTCGAGTTTTTGGCGGACGAGACCGATGACTTGCCCACTAAACTTTACCAATAAAAACGGCTTCACAGCCGGAATTTTTTGTTTTTTTATATCCAAGTAAGCCAAAAGAGAGATTTGATGGTTGAATAAACGAATAGATGATCCAACCCCTCTTCCGGCTTACTTGAATACTTTTTTGTCCTTATATTTGCTTTTGGGATGTTAAAGAGCGAATTTCAGCGGTTTCATCTGCCCAGGCGCGAATAGTGCCTGTGCGATAAAGCCACTGATTTTAGCCACAAAAAAGACCTCTTGGTTTATTATGCCTGAGGCTTTTTAGTAGTCTGAGCAGTGTACCCTATAGTATATAGTTTGTCAAGTCTGAGGAAGGTTTTCCTAATTGACAGGATAATACCAAACCATTATAATTGTATTATATGAACACATCAGACAGAGTCATTTTACAGGTTCCCATGTCAAGAACGCTTAAAGAGCAGGCAGAAATTGCCGCTCTTGATCAGGGATTTTCTTCATTGCAGGAAATCATCAGGGTTATATTAAACAGATTTACCGCCAAAGAATTACAAGTAACCATTACAAATGCGGAACCAATAAAATTATCTGCTGCTGCTAAAAAACGGTATCAGAACATGCGCGAAGATTTCCGGCAAAAACGTAAGGTATATCTGGCAGAAAATGCGGATGAGCTTGTTAGGCAACTTAATTCATGAAAATATATTACCACCGGCGGTTTCTCAAACATTACAAAAAACGTATTTTTCCATCCTCATCTTTAAGTAAACGGTTTTCCGAAAGACTTAGTCTTTTTATGGTCGATTCTGACAATGAAATACTTAAAGATCACCCTTTAACGGGTGATCTGGAAGATTACCGCGCTTTCTCAATTACCGGAGATATTCGTGCTGTTTATTACATAGAGAACAATGAAATTCACTTATACGACATCGGTACTCACAATCAGGTTTATAAATAGTTTTCTGCTGTTTCAGTAGAATCTTTTACCCGTTGATTTTTAGGCTCGTACCGGTATAATTTAATTATCCATATGTCTCAACAGGATATATCAAGTTGGCAATATCAGGAATCCGGAGATATCAAATCCGGTTCGCTCCATATCGAAGTCATCGCCGATTACGGCGGCGGACATACCACCGATCACGCTTTTGCCGAAGTCCGCAACCATTTTTTGAGGTTTGATAAAGACGGAAAAATAAATCTGATTACCGAACACCCCGTTTACGCTTTTTCCACCATTGAAACCGGATTTTGGATTGCCCAGGAAGGGCTTCATAGCGAACACAAAAACCTGATTATTTTTTCCAATACCGCTCCCCGCGGAGACATCAGCTGGAACGGGGAGGAAAAGCAACGGTTTGTCTGCGGTATTTTGGATAACGGCATCCCGATTTTTGCCGTCGACGCCGGCTATAATCTTTCTTTTATCAAAAACAGGCTGAAAGGGCTTTGGGAGGTAAAAGTGCCAAATATCGGCACCCAGTTTCGCTCACGTGATTATTACCCGGAAGCGACGATGGCAATCCTTCATGGTGATAAAACCAAAATCGGCGAGCCGGTCGACTTGTTAAAAATTCCCGATGTGCCGCCTTTTAAACTGGCTTCAGTCGACGGTTACGGTAATTTAAAAACCACTATCAAAAAAGAGTACCTTAAAGAAGAAGTCCTGAAGTCAACGATTTTACGGATTACCGTCAACAAATACTCGCATTTCGTCCTCAACACCCTGATCCCGGATGTACAGGGTAGAATTTACGATCTGTGTTTATTGCAAGGCTCTTCAGGCGGCAAGCAGGGAAATTACCTGGAGATAGTCCGTTTAATGGCCAGAGCTTGTGATGACTACAAAGTACAGGGACCTTGGGATGATATGGGTCCGATTAAAATTGAGCCGGTAAATCTTAACTGATGAAAACCTTCTACCTCTTTATTCGCTTGACTTTTTCTTCTCCTTGCAAAAAAATTGGTAACATCTCATAATAATAGAGAGATGGAATCAGTCATTTTTTCCGGCAATTCTAATCCTCTGTTGGCCCTGCAAATTTCGAAGCTGCTTGATAAAACCTTAGGTAAGGTAGAGATCATCCGTTTTGCCGACTCTGAGTGCCGGGTGAGGATTGAAGAAGAAGTGGAGGGAAAAGACGTTTTCATCATCCAGTCTTTGGTCAATCCGGTTGATGAAAACCTGATGGAACTGCTTTTGATGGGCGATGCGGTTAAACGGGGTGAGCCGCGGAAATTGGTTGCCGTTTTGCCGTATCATGGTTATGCCAGACAGGACAGGATGCACCGTCCCGGTGAATGCCTTTCCGCCCAGGTCGTCGCCAGACTGATTGAAGCGGCCGGTTTCGATAAATTGATCACTCTGGAGCTTCATAACGAAGCGATTATCGGCTTTTTCAAAATCCCGGTCATTCATCTTTCCGGTCTGTCGGTTTTCCGGCCGATGGTGGAAAAGATGAAAAAAGATGTAGTTATCATTACTCCGGATGCCGGAGCCTTGAAGCGCTCCCAGCAGTTTTCGGAAGGCCTTGATCTTCCACTGGCTTTTATTGAAAAAAAACGTGATTTAGATCAAACCCATAAAATCCTTTCCATGAGAGTAGTTGGTGAAGTGAAAGATAAAATCGCGGTCATTGTCGATGACGTCATCGTCACCGGAGGCACATTGGTAAATGCCGCGCATCTTCTGAAGCAAAAAGGCGCCAAACAGGTGATCGCCATGGCCACTCACGCTGATTTCGTCGGAGGCGCGGATAAAATATTACAGGAAAGTCCGGTTGATAAAATCTGGGTGACGGATACGATTCAGGTGCCACCCGAACTGCAGTTTCCCAAACTTTCGATTTTTCCGATTGCTTCAATTATCGCTTCCACCATCCAAAAGATGGTAAAATGACTCCAGAGGAGTCATCCTGAACTTGTTTCAGGATCCTTCTCTTTATGAGTCATTCTTACTATATTTATATTATTTCCAATTACACAAATAAAGTGTTATATACTGGTGTTACTAGAGATTTAAGAAGACGTATTTACGAACATAAGAATGAGCTAATTGATGGATTTAGCAAGAAATATAAATTAAGGAAGTTAATTTACTTTGAGGAATATATCAGTATTCATGAGGCAATAGTAAGAGAGAAACAATTAAAGAATTGGCATAGAGAATGGAAAATGAATTTGATACAATCAAAAAATCCAAGTTATAAAGATCTTTCTTATTTATTGGATTAATAAAGATGCTGAAACGAGTTCAGCATGACAGATTAATTAATAAATAATAACAATGAGGATATTACCAAGATCAGTCGAGAAACTAATTGAATCTTTTTCCCGCCTTCCCGGTATCGGGCCAAAAACCGCCGGCCGGTTGACTTTTTACCTTCTTCATGTGCCGCAGACAGAGCTGGATAATTTCTCCGATGCCATCAAAAATTTGAAGCTCCAGACGGTCTATTGTTCAAAGTGTTTCAATATCGGAGAGACCGATCCCTGCGTCATCTGCAGCAGTCTGGATAGGGACGAGGATCTTGTTTGCGTCGTCGAACAGCCGATTGATATCTTGTCGATCGAAAAGACTGGCAAATATAAAGGCGTGTACCACGTTTTACATGGGCGGATTGATCCTCTCAACAATATCGGTCCCGACGAAATTAGGATTTCCGAACTGATAAAAAGAGTAAAGACCGGGCATATCAGAGAAATTATTCTGGCGACCAATCCCAATATGGAAGGAGAAGCCACAGCAATGTATATTAACCGGGAACTTAAAACCTTGTCCTCCGAAGCGGGATCCCGCTCTGCGGGAAACCAAGGACCGATTGTGACGAGAATCGCGCATGGGCTTCCTGTTGGGGGAGATATCGAATATGCCGATGAAGTGACTCTGACGAAAGCAATGGAGGGGAGAAGGGAATATTAATGTTAAATAAAAAAATACTTCTTAATGCTTTGAAAAACGTTCCCGATCCCGAGCTGGGGATTTCGGTCGTCGATCTGGGCTTGATTTATGATGTCCGTCCTGATAAAAAAGGAAATGTAGAGGTAGTGATGACCTTAACGACCATGGGTTGCCCGCTTTTTTCATTGATGGAAGAGCCGATCAAAGAAGAATTGTATAAGATCAAAGGAGTGAAAAAGGTGACCGTCGAATTGACTTTTGACCCGCCATGGTCGATTGACCGGATGAGCAAGGAAGCGAAGATAAAATTAGGTTTTCTTTAATAATTACAAATTATAAATTACAAATTACAAACATGGCTTATGCAATTTTATGTCATTGCGAGGCTACGAAGTAGCCGCGGCAATCTCGGATGGGATTGCTTCGCTTTGCTCGCAATGACAGTCTAACTATGTCCATCATTAAAAAAATCATCAAAGATACTTTCGAAAGTGTCAAGGAAGGCGCCAAAGATACTTTGAAAGATTCGGCTAAGCAACTGGCCAAGACTATCAGTCCGACAGAGATGCTTAAACAGGCCACGGGCGGGCAAAAAGGAAGCAGCGAATTTACCGAATACCTGAAAAAACTGGGACCGAATTTATCAGCGGAGGAAGCGGCCAAAAGAGCCGCCGAACTGAAAAGTACCGAGCAAACCGATCTTGAAAAGACCAGAAAAGTGATTCAGTCGGCCATTCCGGCGCACTTGCGGCCTATTCCTAAACCTTCCGAGCTTCGGCCCTACGAACAGTACTGGAAAGATCTGGAACAGAATAAGCAAAAAGCCTTAAACGCCCAAAAGTCCCAAGCAGGCGGTACCTCTGTACAAGGGAAGAAAAAGCTGCGGCTTGGGCAAACCAAACAACCGAAATCAACACCGGGTTTTGAAGCGAAAGTCAATGTGAAGCAAGGATGGTAATTGGCTGTTGGCTATTAGTCTTTAGCTTTTAGCATTAAGCAATGATTAACGACTAAAGACAAAAGACTAAAGACCAAAAACTTATGATGTTTCTATATAATACCCTCGTTCATAAAAAAGAGGAATTTAGACCATTGCATCCTCCAGTAGTTACTTATTACTCCTGCGGGCCGACGGTTTATGATTTTGCCCATATCGGCCATGCCCGTACTTATATCTTTGCCGATATTTTGCAACGGGTTTTAGAATTCAACGGTTTCAAAGTAAAAAGAGTGATGAACATTACCGACGTGGGGCATCTGACTTCAGACAGTGACATCGGTGAGGACAAAATGGAAAGGGCGGCTAAAGCTTCGAAGAAAACCATCTGGGAGATTGCTAAATATTACACCGATGATTTTTTCAAAATGACTGACAAGCTCAATATCAAACGTCCGCAAATAATTTGTAAAGCCACAGACGCCGTGGCTTCGATGGTTCGATTTATCGAAGTCCTGGAGAAAAAAGGATTTACATATACCACTTCAGACGGGGTCTATTTTGACACCTCCAAATTTCCAAAGTACGGGCAACTGGCCGGTTGGACTTTTGCCCAGTTGCAAAAAAAACTAAAAAGCGGCGTCAGAGTGGAAATGATTACCGGCAAAAAACATCCGACTGATTTTGCTTTATGGAAATTGACGCCTGTAGGCATTAAAAGACAAATGGAATGGGATAGTCCTTGGGGTCGCGGTTTTCCCGGCTGGCATATCGAATGTAGCGTAATGGCGATGGATAATCTTGGGGAGACGGTAGATATCCATACGGGCGGAGCGGATCATATTCCCATCCACCACACCAATGAGATTGCTCAAAGCGAAGCGGCGACCGGTAAACAGTTTGTCCGGTACTGGCTCCATGCCGATCATCTTTTAGTCGAAAACCAAAAGATGAGTAAGTCCCTGGGAAATTTCTTCCGCTTAACAGATCTTGAGGAAAAAGATTATAAGCCATTATCATTGCGGTATCTGTTTTTGACTTCTTCTTATCGCCAGCAGATGAACTTTACCTGGAAAAGCCTTGAAGCCGCCCAAAACGCTTACCAGGGATTGATAAGGCAGATAATAGAAATTAAAAAAGAATCAATTAAGCTGTCATCGCGAGTCCCGACGTTACGTCGGGGCGTGGCGATCCCGCAGGAATTACTGCAGCATAACGGGATTGTCCCGCCTCAGCGGGATCCCGCCCTGATGGCGGTGACTTCGTTTCCCGATTTCCATCGGGATCGCAATGACAAAGATATATCTGGAGTTGACCAATTGAGGTTGGAGTTTTCTCAAGCAGTAAATGACGATTTGAATACCGCAGAAGGACTGTCGGTACTTTGGAAAGTCTTAAAAAGCAGTCTGCCTTCAGGCGATAAATATGATTTAATCATCCTGTTTGACGAAGTACTCGGTTTGGGTTTGGACAAAATCCAGACGGAAGAGAAAGCGATACCGGAAGAAATTAAGGTGTTAGTCAAAGAAAGGGAAGAAATGAGGAAAGTAAAAAAGTTTAAAGAAGCAGACGATCTGCGCAGGCAAATTCTTGATAAAGGCTACTCAGTCGAAGACACTCCTTCCGGCTTAAAAATTTTTCCCCTATGAAAAAAATGAAAATCGGCATCGATATCGATAATGTTCTGGCAGACTCCTATAACGCTTTTTTGGAGAGGTTTAACCGAGAGTTCGGGACGGAAATTATCTATGAGGAAGTGGACGATTTCTTTTATCTGGAAAAATATAATACTGTGGATTATCACAGGAGAGTAACTTACGTTGATTCTTTGGCGACTGATCACCGGTTCCTTTCTTCAATTTCACCCTATCAGGAAGCAATTGCCGCGATCGGGAAATGGCAAGAAATTGGTTGGATGATCCATTATATTACCGCCCGGCCAGCCGTTACCAAGAAGACAACCCAAAACTGGCTTAAGAAACACGGTTTTTGGGGAAAATTAACCACCCTTGATTTGTTTCCGGAAGGAAAAACTTACGCGCGGGACGTTGAATACAAAAAGGATCTGGCGGATAAATTGGGTCTGGATGTTTTTATCGAAGACGCTTCGGCTGTGGCTAAAAACATGAAAATCCCGGTTTTTCTTCTCGACCGGCCGTGGAATAAGGGGGAATTACCGGAGAACGTGACAAGAGTCAAAACATGGCCGGAAATAGAAAAAGGCGTGGATCATTTGGCTAAAAGTTCTTTGTAGAAAGCGATATTCCTTTCGACGACTTTGCTCCAGCTTCCCTGATTAAAATCATGGTTATCGCCGGGATAAGTAAAGTAAGAGATGTCCGTTTTTTGATTTTTTAAACTCTGGTACAGCTGATTAGACCATTTGACCGGTACCGCTTCATCATCAACCGCCTGATGGAGTTGGATTGGGGCAGTGATATTTTTGTAATAATTGACGGGATTATAAAGCTCGATGTCATAATCTTTTTCGAAGTTTGAAAGCATATCACGGATAAACTTGCCGTTATCGGCCAGCTCGTCGGTATAATAAAGGATCGAATAGGGGAATGGTTTGGAAACCGGGTTCCACAAAACAGCTGGATAGTCTTTGCCCGTAATCGCGAGAACTGATAAAGTGATGTGGCCGCCGTTACTGTGTCCCCAAAGGCCGATTTTATCAGTTTCCGCTTCGATATTATCAATCTTATTATTTTTGAGTGATTGATTAAGATTAGTAATTGAAGATAAGAGATTAAGAGCAGCCGTATAATTTTCCAACCGGCTTTCCATGGCATCGGCCGAAGGTGAAGCGGATTGTCCGTAGCCCAGGAAATCAGGTGCCAGGGTAATGAAGCCGTTTTGGGCGAAAACTTCGCCGCTTCGGATGGTTCCCATGCCGGTGGTATATTTTTCCTGGTCGATATAGCCTCGCAACTGCAGGATAACCGGGAAGCGGCCTTCTTTTTTCGGCAAGATCAAAAGACCCGAGACTTTTTTCCCATCACTGTCATAATAAAAAAGATAGGAAGTGAAATCCGCCGCGTCATTGATCACTTTATCGATGGTGATGTCGCCGGGAGTGAAGATCCGTTTTTGCAGATTTTCAAAAGAATATTTTTCCAAAGGTTTGACGGTTGGCGTCGGTTTAATGTTGCCGACCGGGCTTAGTAATCCGGAACGGGAAAACATAAAAACAGACAAACCGATGACGATGCCGATTATTATTGAAATAACTAAAGCAATGATTCCATTCCTGGTCATATTCTATAATTATACATTTATACATTAAAAAATGTCATTACGAGGAACGCAGTGACGAAGCAATCCCGTCGGGATCGCCACATCCCGATTTAATCGGGACTCGCGATGACATGTCACCGAGAAACTCTGAATAATTACAAATTCCATCCTTGATTGTTATTCCTAAAAATTATATCATCAGAAAACATGAGCAAGAAGCTAAACCGGATTATCTTTATCCAGTCGATCATTGGTCTTCTTATCGCCATTTATGTCTTCCAGAGCTTTGTCCGGCAATCACCGATTGTCTGCGTCAACGGCGGTTGCGAATTGGTGCGGAAAAGCCCTTACAGCTATTTTTTTGGTTTTTTTCCGGTACCGGGAGTCGGACTCTTCGGTTACGCTTTCATGATGGTCCTTTCATTTTTGCGGACAACTTCCAATAACCGGAAATTGCTTTACGGCATCTTGGGGATGGCCGCCTTTGGCGTTTTGTTCGTCACCTGGTTTACCTACACAGAAATATTTCTGATCAAAGGCATCTGTACCTGGTGCGCACTTTCTGCAGTCAATATGTATCTTATTTTGATTTTGGCTTTAAAAAGTTATTTTTTGGAAAAGAATAAAAAATGAAAATTACAGGTGAAACCAAATTATTTGCCGGGATAATTATCGCCACTCTGCTGATTATCGGGATTGGGGTGGTAATTTATTCCCGCCCGGCTCCTACCTATACACGTGAAGAGCTGATACCAGTCGGGACTGTTACCAAAGGCAATAAGGATGCCTCCACATACCTGGTGGAATTTTCCGATTTCCAGTGTCCTTCCTGCAAACTTTTTAAAGACGCGGTTTCCGAATTAACAGATAAATATAAAGACAAGCTGTTCTATGCCTTCCGTCACTATCCGCTCCAGCAGCACCAGGAAGCCCAAAAAGCAGCCGCTGCCGTCGAAGCGGCCGGGGCACAGGGGAAATTTTGGGAAATGCATAACTGGCTTTTCGACAATCAGGATAAGCTGACCGATAAGGCGATTGAGGAGGAAGCTGGGAAAATTGGCCTTGACAAAAAAATTTTCCTTGAAGATCTCTCAAGCGGTAAATATAATGACAAAATTAACAAAGACATCACTGACGGGCAAAAGCTGGGGATTTCCGCCACCCCGACATTTTTCTTAAATGGCCAAAAACTGGAACTTTTTTCGGTTGACGAGCTGAAAAAAGCGGTCGAAAAAGCAATTGGGAAATAATATTTTAAAAATAATTTTTTTGTGGTATAATTGCAGGAATGAAATACGAACTGATGGTTATTCTTCCCTCCTCGGTAAGCGGTGAAGAAGAAAAAAAGATATTTGCCCAGATAAAAAAAGCCGCCCTGGATTTAGTTAAGATTAGCGAGCCCAAATTGTTCGGCAAAAAAACCCTGGTTTACCCGATAAAAAAAATAAAAGAAGGCAATTATTACCTTTTTGACGTCGAAGGGCAAATCAAACCTTTTTCCCAAAAAATACAGTCGATAGAGACGATTTTACGCTACCTGATTGTTAAGAAAATTGTTAGGGCCCAAAAGGAGTAACTTTATGTCCGCCAGATCTTTAAACAAAGTCATCTTAATAGGCAACCTGACCCGCGATCCGGAACTGCGGTACACGCCTTCGGGAACGGCTGTTTTTACTTTCGGGCTGGCGACGAACCGGTCATGGACAACCCAAACCGGCGAAGCCAAGGAAGATACCGAATTTCACCGCATCGTGGCCTGGAATAAATTGGGCGAGCTTTGTTCACAGCTTTTAACAAAGGGCCGGAAAGTTTACGTTGAGGGGAGGTTGGCTACCCACAGCTGGACCGGACAGGATGGAACACAGCGGACAACTACCGAAATCGTTATTGAGGATATGATTATCCTTGATTCCAAAAGACCGGTTGTTTCGGGAGATGAACACCCGTCAGCGGTTGCAACAGCGTCTCTGCCAGCGGTTGAAAACGTACCGGCGGTAAATACAGCTTCCACAGTTGTACCGGCAGCCATAAAACCCAAAAAGTCCGACAAGAAAAGCGATAAAGAAGAAAAAAAGGAAACTCCGGTTGATGAAAATATCACACCGGATGATATTCCGTTTTAATTATGGCATACAAACAGAGGAGACAAAGAAGAAAGATCATCAGGCGGCCGAAAGACTGTTTCTTTTGCAAGCAGAGATTAGTTCCCGATTACAAAGAAATTGATACCCTGAACCATTTTGTCAGTGACCGGGGAAAAATTATCGGCCGGATGCAAAGCGGAATCTGCCAAAAACACCAGAAAATTCTGGTTAAATCAATCAAAAGAGCCAGGCATCTGTCTTTGCTTCCTTTTATCGTCAGGCCTTCGTAAATGAAAACAACCATCAAACTGCCAGTTCCGACCGGTGCCCGGATTTTAGTCAACTGCGGGGACAAGATAAGCGACAAGACTGTTCTTATCGAATCATTTCTCGAGCAGGAAGAAAAAATTATCCCACTGGCCGAGATTCTCCAAATCCCGCCCGGCAATATCCCAAAATTTCTCAAAAAAGCAATAGGGGCGCAAGTGAAAAAAGGTGATCTTCTGGCGGAGAAAAAAAATTTTCTTGTATCATTCCGGCTGGAAAGTCCTGACGACGGTAAAATCAAAGAAATTGACCTTAAAAACGGGACGATGATCCTTCTGACAGGAAACACTTCCGTATCCCGGAAAAAAATCACCTCTCCGTTGGGTGGAAAAATCACTGCTGTCGGAAAAAATTACCTTGATCTGGAAATTGAAGGCCAGTCATATCCCGGTCTAAAAGGCGGAGGAAATGAAGCAGTCGGAGAACTGTACTTTGAAAAAGATTTAAAGTTCCACGATATTGACTGCCAAATTGAGGATAAAATCATTTTTTGCCAATCAATGTCTGAAGAAATGATGGTTAAACTCGAGGTTTTGGAAGCGGCCGGATGTATTATCCAAAAAGCTAATGTGAATTTTACTCTGCCTTGGATACAGGTTGATGAGAACGTGACTGAAAAACTTTCCCGGGAAAAGGGAAAAACAGTCTGGTTGCGTCCGGAAGAGAAAGAGATTATTATTTTAGAATAAAAATTCAAAGTGTCATTGCGAGTCCCCCCTTATAAGCGGGACGCGGCAATCTCGGACGGGATTGCTTCGCTTCGCTCGCAATGACAGGTTATATGAAGCTCAAAAGCGTACGTAATTTAATACTAATCCTAATTTTAGTCGTTGTAACCTTCGGTCTAGGCTACCAGACCGGTAGCCGGGGACTGAATAAGGAATTTTCGGGTGTCTCGACTCTGGTTTCCGGTAAAACCACCGACAATCCTTCCATCGATTTTTCCATTTTTTGGGATGTTTGGGACAGACTGCAAAAATCATATTTCGATAAGAAAGCTCTGAATGTCCAAAAAATGGTTTATGGGGCGGTTTCCGGAATGGTTTCATCACTTGGTGATCCGTATACCATATTTTTGCCGCCTGAACAAAACAAAGAAGCCAAAGATGATTTGGGTGGGAAATTTGAGGGGATCGGAGCGCAGCTGGGGATAAAGGATAAGAAAATCGTTGTCATTGCTCCTCTGAAAGGCTCACCGGCCGAAAAAGCGGGTATTTTACCCGGGGATTGGATTGTCAAAGTCGACGATAAAGAAACCAGTGGCTGGACTTTGCCTGAAGCAGTCTCCAAAATCAGAGGAACAAAAGGAACTAAAGTCAAATTGACCATGATGCAAAAAACAGACACCAACACCAAAGACATTACCGTCGTTCGGGACGCGATCAAAGTAGCTTCGGTTGATTTGGAAACAAAAGAAGTAAACGGTAAAACCGTCTATAACCTGAAGTTAAGTAGGTTCGGAGATGAGACCGCCAGCGAATGGGAAAAAGCAGTTGATGAAATTGTCGCCGGTTGGGAGAAAGATAAAAGCCGTATTTCCGGCCTTGTTTTGGACCTCCGCAATAATCCGGGCGGTTACCTTTCAGGTTCGGTTTTCATCGCATCGGAATTTTTGCCCGATGGGACAGTCGTCATCCAGGAAAACTCAAACGGATTTAAGCAGAATTTCAGCGTCAACCGTAAGGGTAGACTGTTGACAATTCCTATGATAATTTTGATAAATAAAGGGTCAGCCTCAGCTTCAGAAATTGTCGCCGGAGCGCTTTCGGTTCGCGGGAGAGCGAAACTCGTAGGGGAAACAACATTCGGAAAAGGCAGTATCCAGGAGGCTCAGGAATTGGATGACGGTGCCGGGATCCACATCACGACCGCCAAATGGCTATTACCAAACGGCAAATGGGTGAACGGCAACGGGGTTGACCCGGATGTTAAAATATTAAATGACGAGACGAAACCGGAAGAGGATAAACAGCTTGAGAAAGCGATAGAATTATTAAAATAATTTAGATATGAAACGAGTTATAATCCTTCTAACTTTATTGATATTACTCATTGGAATCGGAGTTTCCTCCGGCCAGTTCAAACTTAATATCGGCAATTTGGACAAATACTTAAAGTTGCCGCAAAAAACGGAAATTTCTACTCCTTCGGAGAAAGTGAAAATCGTCAGCGAAGAATCAGTCGTTATTGATGTGGTTGACAAAGTCTCGCCTTCGGTGGTGACTGTCTCAATCAGTAAAACCAGGTCGCTAAGTAACCTTTTTGAAACAAATCCTTTCGATCCGTTCTTCGGCTTTCAACAGCAACAACCACAAAGACAACAGAAGATTGAACAGGATATCGGCACCGGTTTCATCATCTCCGAAAACGGGCAGATTGTGACGAACAAGCACGTGGTGGCCGATACAAATGCCAAATACAAAGTGATCACCAATGATGACAAAAGTTATGATGTCCAGAAGATTTTCCGCGATCCAGGCAATGATATCGCTATTTTACAAATTGAGGCGAAAAACCTCAAACCGGTCACTTTGGGAGACTCCGGCAAAATCAAAGTCGGCCAGATGGCCATTGCTATCGGGACGGCCTTGGGAGAATTCAGGAATACGGTTACGGTTGGAATTATCTCTGGCTTGGGGAGGGGAATTACCGCCGGCAGCCCTTTTGAGGGTTACGTCGAAAGGCTCGATAACATCATTCAAACAGATGCGGCAATTAATCCCGGCAATTCCGGCGGGCCGCTTTTAAACTCTTCCGCAGAGGTGGTCGGTTTAAATACGGCTGTTTCTTCGGATGGACAAAGCATCGGTTTTGCCATCCCGATTAACGTTTTAAAGGAATCGCTTGAGTCATTTAGCAAAAACGGTAAATTCCAAAAACCTTTTTTGGGCGTCAAATATAAGATGATTACTAAAGATTTGGCCTTGCTTAATGACGTGCCGGAGGGAGCTTATGTCCAGGACGTGGTGGAAAAATCGCCGGCTGAAAAAGCGGGTATTGAACCAAACGACATTATTACCAAACTCGACGGTCAAAAAATAACTGATAAAGAAGACGGACTGGCAAAGATTATTTCCGGAAAAAGTATCGGTAGTCGGATGACGGTTGAGATTTGGCGCGACGGTGAGACTAAACTGTTGACAGTTACGGTCGGGGAGTACACGGGAGAATAAAAGCACTTACCACCTTTTCCAATCTTCCTTCGATAATATCCTCAAGGTTATGCCATGACTTGTTTATCCGGTGGTCGGTGACTCTGTTTTGAGGAAAGTTATAAGTTCTTATCTTTTCCGCTCTCATTCCGCGCCCGACGGCCGACCTGGCCATCCCCAAAGTTTGGAGTTTTTTTTCTTCTTCGGCCTCCCAAAGCCGGGAGCGGAGAAGGGTCAGGGCAATTCTGCGGTTTTGCTCCTGATATCGTTCGGTTTGAGCGGATGTAACGATGCCGGTTGGTTTGTGATGGAGCCTGACGGCGGTTGAGACCTTATTGACGTTTTGTCCGCCTTTGCCCCCGCTTCGGAAAAACTCCCATTCCAAATCAGTCGGATTGATGTAAATTTCCCGCTCTTCTATTTCCGGCAAAACTGTGACCGTGGCAGTGGAAGTATGGATGCGTCCGTAGCGTTCAGTTTGGGGAATCCGCTGGACTCGGTGGACGCCGGTTTCGTTTTTTAACAAGTCGTAAGCGCCTTGACCGTTGATTTTGCTGACATTCTCGTCCAAAATTTCCGTTTTCCAGCCCTTTATTTGGGCAAAGCGGAGATACATGCGGGAAAGATCATTAGCCCAGATTTTAGCTTCATCTCCGCCGGTAGCGCCGCGGATTTCGAGGATAGCGATATTTGAGTTCATGTAGTTCCTAAAAGCATCTCCCGAAGTGTTTTCGGCCGTTTGTCCTCGACTTCGATATTCATTTTCTTGAGCCGTTTAGCTTTTAAAATCGGTGCCTGTTTTTGAGCATATGTCTGTCTTTTTTGGAATTTTTCCACCCGTCCCAGAGTATCGACGAACTTCATTTCCCCGGTGTAAAAAGGATGGCATTTGTAGCAAAGTTCGACATGGATGGTTTCTCTGGTCGAGCCGACGGTAAACATGTTACCGCAGGAGCAGACGACTTGAGCTTTGGGATAATAGGTCGGATGTATTTTCGCTTTCATAGATTTTATGATTATACCATCAATTTTTCTGTTTGTGAAGCTGATAAAAGTTGAGGAGTT
Source organism: Candidatus Microgenomates bacterium (assembly GCA_022866885.1). Classification (GTDB taxonomy): domain Bacteria; phylum Patescibacteriota; class Microgenomatia; order 2-02-FULL-39-11; family 2-02-FULL-39-11; genus JALHWS01. Next base: position 15,624 of record JALHWS010000003.1, read on the forward strand.
CGGTTATTTTCGCAATTTCAGGATCGGGTGCCAGTGGAGGCGGCCTTCGGCAAGGAAAATTCCGCCGAAAACCAGCAAAGCGCCGATCAGGTAAACCGGAGTGACAGTTTCCCCCAGAAGCGGTACCGCCAGTAGGATGGCGGCAATCGGGTCGATATAAGTGAAAAGGCCGACTTCCTGCGCCTGGATTTTTTGGATGCCCCATTCAAAAAGGAAATAGGCCAGCGCCGAAGAAAAAACAATTCCATAGACCAAGCCGATAATCCCTTTGTAATCCAAAGCATTAAACGGCTGGTACTTAACCATTTCGTAAAGATATTGAGGGAGAAAAGTGAAAGAGCTTAAGAGGAAAGACCAGAAAGTGATGGTGACCGCGCTGTATTTATCCATAATTTTTTTGCTGAAGATGGCATGGCCGACGGCGCCGATTGTCGCCAAAACAAAATAAAAATTACCCAAAAGATTTCCGTCCATGCCCGTTTCGATCAGGGGTTGTCCGACGATGACCAATATTCCCAAAAGACTGAAGATGATCCCGATTAAGACTTTTCTTTTTGGTTTTTCTTTCAAAAATAATATCGAGGACAGATAGAGAAATACCGGCGCTGAAGAAGCGATAATCGGAGCGTTGATGGAAGGAGCCCTCTCAAGTCCCAGAAAGAAAAAAGTGATATTGACGGTGATGCCGAAAAACGAAAGCAGCAGTAAATTACCCCAGTCTTTCCGGTGCACCTTGAGTTTATTGATGGCAAAAGGTAAAAGCAAAAGCGCCGCTCCGAAAAAACGAAGATAAGCCAGAGTAAAGGGGGGCAAGTTTTGCAGAGCGAGTTTGAAAACCGGCGAAGCGAAGCCCCAAAGGACATTGGCGATGATAAGAGCGAGGATGGCTTTATAGCGGGCAGAAAAAAACATTTAAAAATTATAAATTTATCAATTCATCCTTTTTAACTGTCTTTTGCTCTTTGGTTAAAAGATTTTTCAGGGTGACTGTTCCGTTCTTCGCTTCGTCGGGACCGATAATGGCCGCGTATGGAATGCCCTTTTTGTCGGCATATTTGAGTTGTTTGTCCAGTTTATCCGTGGGATCGGGATACAGATCCGTGTTAATCCCGCTTTCCCGTAACTTCCGGGCTAACTTTTGGGAAAAGGACAGTAAATCGGGATTAAATACCGTGATTAATATTTTGGTTTTGGTTTTTATTTTCGGCAAGAGTCCCAATTCTTCCATGGCCAGAACTGTCCGGTCGAAACCGATGGCGAAACCGACGCCGGGGACGCTACGGTTGGAGAAGCGGGAAACAAGACTGTCAAAGCGTTCGCAGCCGGCCAGCGAACCTTCTTTGTATTCTTCGACGACGATTTCCCAAATAGTGCCGTTGGAATATGAGAAGGAACGGGCAAGTGTCGGGACAAATCGGTAATTTTCTTTCATGCCGTAACTGTCAAGAAAAGCGAAAATCTTTTTCAGATTCTCGTTCGGCTGGTTGTTTTTCACACAGTTGAGAAGTTTAAGCGCTTCTTCTTGGGAATATCCTTTACTGATGAGTTCCGAGACTACTCCTTCTTCGCCGATTTTCGTCAGTTTGTCGATGGCGACAATCGCTTTGTAAGGGACGTCTTTGTAAAGATCGCGGTCGTTGATAAGGGCAACCGGTTTCTTAAAGCCCAGTTTTTTATAGATATCGATGGTCAAAGCGACCGTTTCCGCGTCAGCCGCGCGGTCGTCAACGCCAAAAATATCGGCATCACATTGTAGGAACTCGCGGTATCTGCCTTTTTGCGGTTTCTCAGAGCGCCAGACGGTCTGGATCTGGTAACGCTTGAAAGGGAGGACGATTTTATCCGGGTATTGGGCAATCAGTCGGCAGGTAGGGACAGTCTGGTCGAAGCGGAGGGCAACTTTCCGTCCGCCGCTGTCTTCGAATTTATAAAAAAGCTTTTCGTCCTCGCCGATATTGCCGGTAAAAACTTCCAGATATTCGATGGCCGGCGTTTCGAGAGGTTCAAAACCGTATAATTCGAAGGTTTTCCGGATAATGTCGATGACATACTGGCGTTTCATCGCATCTTCGGGCAGAAAATCTCGGAAGCCTTTGAGAGTTTGAGGATTTATCATAAAATTATATAATCGAAATTTCTTTCGTTGTTTTTGATAATATTTCAATCCCGTCTTTTTTTAATAATACCAGATCTTCAATCCTGATGCCATATTGACCGGGAAGGTAGATACCAGGTTCAACCGTAAAAACCATGTTTTCCGTAAGGAGATTCTTGCTTCCTTGTTTGATTCTGGGATCCTCATGGATAGAAAGTCCGACGCCGTGTCCTAAACCGTGGGGATACGGGACAAAACCGTGTGATTTTATATAATCACGCGCAATCATGTCTACTTGGGTCGCTTTCATTCCCATTTTAATATTAGCTAATGCCTTGATTTGTGCCTTTAATACGATTTCATATGCTTTTATCTGTTTTTCAGGTAGCTTACCGAAGAAAATCACTCTTGTCATATCTGCGCAGTAGCCTTCATATTTGGCGCCGAAATCCATTAAAATTAAGCTTTTAGTCGTTAGTCCGCCAGCTGGCGGATGGTCGTGGGCAGGATGGTAGTGGGGAATGGCGGCATTTTGATTAAAAGCGACGATGGGGGAGAAGGCGATGTCACCAGCTGATTTTTTCAGGAAAAATTCCAGCTCCAAAGCCAATTCTTTTTCCGTGACGCCTTTTTTTATCTTCGTTTTGATAAAATCAAAAGCCTGATCGGTAATTTCAGCAGCTTTATTGATCTTGGTAATTTCCGTTTTGTCCTTAATCATCCTTAGATTTTCAACTACTTTTTCCGTTTTGCGCCAGCTGACTGCCGTTTTCTTTTTTAACGATTCCAGTTCAGCCACGGTCAGATTTTCACTTTCGTATCCGATGGTCTTTATTTTTTCTTTGTCGATGATGGCCGCCAGGTGGTCTTTGAGCCTGAATCCTCGGGTAATTTCCAGAGTCTTAAAACCGTCGCCTCCCTGGCAATAGAGCTGGAAATAGGTGGGAAAAGTAAAGAGATGGCTGGTTTTTTGAGTAACCAGTAAAAAGCCTTCCCTCTCATTCGGTGATAGTCCGGCAAATCCGGTCAGATAAGAAACATTGGGTTGGGAGGTAGTAAAAAGAGCATCGATGTCCAATTTTTTCAGTTTATTCCTGATCTGAGTGATTCTTGATAACATATGAGTTTATATATGGCATTCTATCATTCCCTGTGCGATAATTGAATAGATATGAGTAATCTCAATCTTCCACAAATGACCAATTTTCTTCTTGATCTTCTTCCCAAAACCGGTGATATCCTGATGTCTTATTTTTCTTCGGATCATCTGTCCGTCAGGTATAAAAGCAAAAGAGATATCGTCACCGAAGCGGATTTGGCGATTGACGAGTTCCTTCAAAATAATTTAAGGAGTAAGTACCCCCAGATTCCTATTCTTTCCGAAGAAACTTATTCCGGAAATTTTGCCGATTACCAGAATAAAAAACTGCTGTGGGTGATAGATCCTCTGGATGGGACAACTAATTTTTCAAGGAAGTTGCCTCATTTTGCGGTCAGTGTTGCCCTGGTGTCAGACAAGAAACCGCTTATCGGCGTCGTTTACCAGCCGGTTTACAAAAATCTTTTTTGGGCAAACAAAGAAAGTGATGGCGCATTCGGAAACGGTAAAAAACTCAACGTTTCAAAAATTGACAGACTGGAAGAAGCGGTTGTCTGCAGTGACTGGTCCCATAACTTGAAGACCCATGACGACACGATTAGGATTATCAAAAAACTGGACGGGCATGTCCGCTCAATTAAGATGATGGGCTCGGCCGTTTCCGACCTGATGAACTTAGCCTGCGGTAAAATCGAAGCCTACCATCATATCCAGCTTATGCCTTGGGACGGAGCGGCAGCCAGTCTGATTGCTGAAAAAGCGGGTGCAAAAGTGACAGATACAAAGGGTGGCAACTGGAATGTTTTCACGCCAGGACTTTTAGTAGCAAACAAGACAATACACAAGAAAATATTATCCCTTTTTGGAAGGGATGACGGTCGGGGAAATTTTTTCCGTCGGAGAAATCTTCTTGCCTGACGGTTCCGGACTCGGTGAGGTCTTTACAGCAGTTACCGGACCCGGGACGACATAAACCCGCAGTCCGGCAATCTTATTTTTATCCTTCGCATTTGGTGTACCGATGGCGTGGATATAATCTCCCAGCTTGAATTTGGAGAAGCCGCCCTTTTGCCAATCCTTGCCTTTGACATAAAGGTTTATCTTGGTTGAAGTCTCGATATCGACGACCTGGTTACCCTGTTTTTCTTTGATGGTGATCGTATAGTTATCTTTGTCGATGTCAACAATTTTGCCGGTTGTATGGAGATAGGTTGGGTGAAGGTATATATATTTGGCGGTGATTTTCGCTTTATCATCGGTTAAATAACCCAAAACCGAAATAGTATCGCCAACGGAAATATTTTTGGCAGTAGATTCTTTCTTTTCTCCGGTGGTTAGTGAATAATAAACCGTATCGTCCGAATAGGTGACCACTGTTTCTCCTTTTTTGCCCTGCAAAGTCAAACTGTCCTTTTCGATCTTCGAAACAGTGCCATAAGCGCCTTTTTTGTCCTTATCCCGGATTTCCGCCACTTTAGTAGCGATTTTTTCCTTCAGCTGTTCGATCTGTTTCAGTTTGTCGATGGCTTCTTCCGTAACCGTGACAGTTGGAGTGACTGCTTTAGTTTTAACAGCTGGTGATGGACTTTGGGCGAAAACAGACGGATGCAGTGAAAGACAAATATAAATATAAATCATTGTCATTGCGAGGCCTAGCCATTTGGCTGGCCGCGGCAATCCCTGCCTTGCCGGCAGGCAGGTCGGACGGGATTGCTTCTCCGCCAGCCGGCGGATCGCAATGACAAATATAGATATTTTCATAACTTCTCCGGGGCGAAATAAACGGTCATAATTTTGGTTTCTTCGTCGCCGTTTTCGTTTTGGGAGGTCAGGTATATGTTATTACCGCCTTCACTCAAGGTCAGAGTCAGGCCGAAGGCGCCGTTTTTATCGGCTTCGGTAACTGCGCTGTCAAAATCTGAAATAGCGTAAACAATATTGTTGTTTTGGGTTTTACCGGAAATTTTAAGGTTTTTGGAAGTAATAATGGTTTCATCCGCAGGTGTAGTGACTTCCAGAGTTACCGGAATACTAGAAATTTGAACAGAAGGAGAAATGGAAATATTGGCACTGTCGATAGTGCCGGTGGGGATTGCTGTACCTTTTTTGATCAGAGACGGGATGTTGACCGCGGCAAAAGCAGCCACCGCGCCAATGCCGAAACCGACTACGATTGCTATAATGACATCTTTCTTCATGATAATTTAATTGAGGGCAAGATATTCTGCAAAAGGTAGCCTTTATCTTATCGCTTACGGCTGCCTCTTGTCAAGTTTTGGCAAAAGTGATAAAACACTATCACCATGGAAATCACTTATTTGGGACATTCTGCCTTTCGGATAAAAGGGAAAAAGACCAGTATCGTTACCGATCCGTTTGATCCGGCGGTGACAGGATTTAAAATACCTTCGGTCCAAGCGGATATCGTTACTGTTTCCCACGAACATAAAGATCATAACAACATTAAAGCCGTTTCAGGAGAACCTCTGGTGATATCCGGACCGGGCGAATATGAAGTCAAGGGAGTGAGAATTACCGGTCTACGGACATACCACGACAATACCAAAGGAGGGGAGAGAGGATATAACACGGTTTACCGGATAGAGATCGACAATGTCGCCATCGTCCATCTTGGCGACCTAGGACATAAACTTTCAGATAAAGAAATCGAAATATTGGACGGAGTGGATATCCTGATGATTCCGGTCGGTGGAACTTACACCATCAATGCGGCGGAAGCAGTAGAAGTTATTTCACACCTGGAACCGAAAGTGATTATCCCGATGCATTATAAGTCTGATAAACATAAAAACGATGATGGTGAAAAGTTGGATGAATTATCCGTTTTTCTCAAAGAAATGGGCAAGGAGGGACTAGCACCGGTACCGAAGTTAGTTATATCAAAAGATAAATTACCTTTAGAATCAATGGTAGTAATATTTGAATAAATTCAAAATTCAAACATCAAACATCAAATCAAACTCAAAATTCAAAATAACCTTAATCATTCAGTCATTTGAATTTGATTTGTCATTTGAATTTTGTCATTTTAATTTTTAACATATGACAGAAGCCCGTATTCCTCCCCATGATGAGCAGGCGGAAGCTTCCGTTTTAGGAGCTATTCTGATAAATAAAGACGCCATTGCCGATGTCATCGAATTTATCAAGCCGGATTTTTTTTATAAAGACAGCCACAGCCGGATATATGAGGCGATGACGGCTCTTTTTGAAAAGCATGAACCGATCGATATCGTGACGGTGACCGCCCAGCTTAAAAAAATGGGTAAGTACAAAGAAATCGGCGGAGCCACCTACCTGACTGACCTGACCAATATTGTTCCTACGTCTGCCAATATCGAAGTTTACGGCCGGATTGTGGCCGACCATTTTTTGAGAAGAAGACTGATTGATATTTCCGCAAACGTCACTCAAAACGCTTTTAACGAAAAGGAAGAAGCTAAACAAGTTTTAGATCAGGCTGAAGCGGAAATTCTCAATGTCGCCCAGCAAAGGTCACATAAAGATTTTATCCTGATCAAAGATGCCCTGGCCGAAAGTTTTGACCGGCTTGATGAATTGCATAAAAAAGGCGGCGGTTTCCGCGGTGTGCAGACCGGTTTCAACGATTTGGATAACAAACTGGCCGGGATGCAGGATTCGAATTTACTGATATTGGCTGCCAGACCGGGTCAGGGAAAGACGGCCTTCGCTTTAAACATCGCCCAATATGTGGCCGTTCATTCCAAACAGACAGTCGGCTTTTTCTCCCTTGAAATGAGCAAGGAAGAGTTGGTTGACCGGCTTTTAGTTTCACAGGCTGATGTTGACGCCTGGAGGCTGAAGACCGGCCGTTTAGACGATAATGATTTTTCCAGGTTATCCGAGGCGATGGGGGAGTTGGCGGAAGCGCCGCTTTATATCGATGATACACCGGGACTTAACATTTTTGAGATGCGCACCAAAGCCAGAAGACTACAGGCTAACCACAACCTAAAATTTATTGTTGTCGATTATTTACAACTGATGGATTCAGGCCGGCGTTTCGACAACCGGGTGCAGGAAGTCTCCATGATTTCCCAGTCTTTGAAAAATCTCGCCAGGGAACTAAAAATCCCGGTTATGGCCGTTTCCCAGCTTTCCCGGGCGGTAGAATCGCGGGGAAGTAAAGTGCCGCAGCTGGCCGACCTTCGCGAGTCAGGAGCCATCGAACAGGATGCCGATGTGGTAATGTTTATCTACAGAGTCGAACAGGATGTTGAAAACTGGGAACAGCAGATCGTCAAACTGGCCATCGCCAAGCACCGAAACGGAGCTTTGGGCGAAATAGACCTCATTTTCAAAGGCGACCGCATCCGCTTCTACGGGATAGAGAAAAAGAGGGAGTAAATTAATACGCTGACTGGCGGTGGGTGACGGAGAAAACAATTATTTCTGTCTTTTCAATTTCATATATTATCCTGTAAGGCCAGGCACGCAGTGATCTCAATCCTTCAAGTTCTCCTTTTAAGACTTTTCCAGAGTGTGGGGTTTGGGCAAGCAATTCAAGTTTTCTGATGATTTTTTTCTTTTCAGAAAGAGGGAGTTTTTTTATTTGTTTGACCGCTTCTGGTTTATATGCGAGTTGCATCTCTTATCCTGATAATCCGACAGCTTTTAACATTTTTTGATGGGGAATGGCCTTTTTTTGCTTTCTGGCTTTTCTGATTGATGCAATTTCACCTTTATTGGAAAGAATATCTAATGTTTCCTGCCAGGCTTCAAGTTCGGCTTTATTCACGAGAATTACCGGGTTGGCTCCCTGAAGAGTAATTTCATAAGCTTTAAGACCGGTAGATGCCGACTTGATGAGGTTATAAAGGTTGGCTCTGGCCTGACTCGCTGTCAGCGTCTGGTAATCAGAAGAGATATTCATAATCTTATATCTTATCGTACGTTATTCCGTACGAGTTGTCAAGAGCTCTTGTGGAACGTAATAAATTGCTGTGCAATTTAAACGTTCCTACCACGTTTAAATTTTACTATGTAAAATTTATTACGTGGTGCCGAGGGAGGGAATCGAACCCTCATGAGCTTTGAGGCCCACAGGTTTTTGAGACCTGCGCGTCTACCAATTCCGCCACCTCGGCTGAAGGATTGACTCTTCTGATTATATTTTGTATAAGTAGAGTAAGTCAAATATGAAATTTACCTTAAAGCCGACTGATCCGGGAAAGATAGAAGCTGATGTGTTGCTCATTTTTTCCTGGGAAGACAGTCCCTTTGAAATTCCTCATTTCAATGTTCAATTCAATCAACATGTCATCGAAACCGCCAAACGGGAAAATTTTGAAGGCAAATCCGGTCAATCCATTACCGTTTCCACCCAAGGTGTGATTTCTTCTTACAAACTGGTTTTGGTAGGGCTTGGTAAAAAAGGGGATTTTAACCTTTTCAAATTATTCAAAACGGTCGCGGAAGGTGTGAAAATTACCCGGACAGTCAAGCCGGCCAAAATCGCCATCCATATCCCTCATGATTGGATGGAAAAA
>JALHWS010000139.1 GCA_022866885.1 Candidatus Microgenomates bacterium
GGCGGAGAGCGCGGCGATCCCGTTATGATCGGGGGGATTGCTTCGTCGTTTTGACTCTCCTCGCAATGACATAAAGTATTTATTGTAAATTTTACACTTAGTAAGTATAATTGTTCAGTTGTTAAAATTGCAAGTTATACTTTTGTCATCGCGAGCTATCCCGATTTAATCGGGAGAGCGTGGCGATCCCCGTAGGAAACAGAATTATCCGACGGGATTGCTTCGGCTGAGGCCTCGCAATGACATAAATATATGAGATCTAAAAATAAGGAAGAACTAATCTCTCAAATCCTTTTTTGGAAGAAAAAGCGGCAAGCTCTAATTCTTGCCCACAATTACCAGATCCCGGAAATTCAGGATCTGGCTGATTTCGTCGGCGATTCACTGGAGCTTTCCCAAAAAGCAGCCCAAACCGAAAGTAAACTGATTATTTTTTGCGGCGTCCACTTCATGGCCGAAACCGCCTCAATCCTCTCCCCTGATAAAAAAGTTCTAATCCCCGATCTTGAGGCCGGTTGTTCACTGGCCTCGATGATAGACGCAGAAATGCTCCGTCAATGGAAAAAAAATTATCCCAAAGCCGTCGTCGTCTCCTACGTCAACACCAGCGCCGAAGTCAAAGCGGAAAGCGATTACTGCTGCACGTCGACCAACGCGGTACAAGTTGTTAATTCTATTCCTGTCAACCGGCAGATCCTTTTTGTCCCGGATATGTTTTTAGGCGATTATGTGGCCAAAGTCACCGGCCGCAAAAATATGATCATTTATCCGGGCGAGTGCCATGTCCACGCCAAAGTCAAACCGGCTGATATTAACAAAAAAATGTCCCAATATCCGAAAGCGGAATTTCTGATCCATCCCGAATGCGGCTGTGTCTCCTCTTGCATGCACTTCGCGGCCAACGGAGATATTCCCAACGTGAAAACACATATCCTTTCTACCGGCGGAATGATGAAATATACTAAAAAAAGCAAGAGTAATGAATTTGTAATAGCCACCGAAACAGGCATCCTCCACCGGCTGAAAAAAGAAAATCCCAAAAAATCTTTTATCCCTGTCCGGGACGACCTAGTCTGCCGTTTCATGAAAATGATCACTCTTCCCAAACTCCTAAACTCCCTGAAAAATCTGGAATATGAAGTGAAAGTACCCAAAAAGATTGCCGACAGGGCTAGAATACCGATTGAAAGAATGCTGGAGATATCTAATTGAATAAATTCAAAATTCAAATATGAACAAATCTTCCATTATTCTCAAATATTTCCAAAAAGTCCACCTTTTGACCGTGGATAATCCCGACTATTGCCGGACCATCTCTTCCCTTTTTGAGTGGCTGACGGAAAATGACCGGATAAAAAACGACAGGACGACACAACTTCTAAATCTTGATAAACAGATAACCGTAAAAATAATTGCCCGTCAAAAATTAATCATGGCCGGTATGGAAGAAATCGCCTATCTGCTCAAAAAATATACTCACTTGTCTTTAAGCGTAAAATGCAAAGATTCGCAGTCTGTTAATAAAGATCAAATCGTTGCGGAAATAACCGGCAGTACTTCAGAAGTCCTCGCATACGAGAGAACTGTCCTCAATATTCTCCAAAGGATGTCGGGCATCGCCTGTCAAACATCTTCTTTAATTAGACTAATTAGATCAATTAGACCAATTAGTAATATTTTTATCGCGGCCACCCGCAAAACTCCCTGGATGGCTCTGGATAAAAAAGCCGTTGCTGCCGGCGGCGGTCTGACTCACCGGTTGGATTTGTCTGACGGGATTTTAATAAAAGATAACCATCTGAAATCGATAAGAGAAAAATATCACCTTGCTAATAACAATGAAGCCATCAAAAAATCTCTTGAGTTAATCTTTTCTCAAGCAAAGAATCAATTAATTGAAGTGGAAGTAGAAAATGAAGAAGAAATTTTAGCTGCAATTAATTCTTTCCAGGAACTTAACAATTATATATGTCATTGCGAGGAGTCCAGATTTAATAAGGACGACGCGGCAATCTCGGTTCCAATGGGATTGCTTCTCCGCCAGCCGGCGGATCGCAATGACAAGTCGAACCAATTATGTATCATGTTCGACAATTTCACGCCTGCAAAAGCAAAACAGACAATTGAAAAGATCAAAAAAGATTATGATGTCAGTAATATCATCTTTGAAGCTTCAGGGGGAATTACCAGTGAAAACATTTCCAAGTGGCGTCAAACCGGTGTAGATTTCCTCTCTTTGGGCTCACTCACCCACTCTCCGAAAGCGGCTGATCTATCGATCGAATTCTAAAGCACCTCAACATATGCCAGTTTTCTTTTCCGGAAAGAATAAACTTCCGCGGGTCTTGCCCGGCCTATCTTTCTCTTTCTTCCGGTATCCTTCAGGATTTTCAGCGACAGGATCTTTTTGCGGAAGTTCCTTTTATCCAGAGTTTTCCCCAATATCGCTTCATAAACATCCTGCAGCTGGCTAAAAATAAATTCTTCCGGCAGTAAGCTATAGACGACATTGGTATATTCGATCTTCCAACGCAGCCTCTGGAACGCATAAGAAATAATTTGACGGTCGGGTAACTGCTTTGACAGTCTACTGCAATCACTCCATTTACTCCTTGCGCTTTCAGGAATTTCGAAGTCAGGGATAAGGGCATAATAAACCACCGATATGCTATTTTCTTTCCCGGAGAAGGTATACAACTGTTCCAAATAGTTTTCTTTTGACTGGAAATCCATAACATGTTCCAAGTTTTTTTTAGCTGTTTGATCAAGAGAAGTGCTTTTCCCCAATTTCCCAACCGGCAGCAGATTATCCGGAAGAAATATCTGTAATTTTCCCCCAATAATACTAAATATCACCAATTTTATTCTTAATTCTTTATTCATAATTTCTCCACTACTTTCTTCACGGCAATATTATACCGTATGAAAGATACTTTAGAAAATCATCGCCCACAAAATCGGCCTCCCGCTGGTTTTAAACACTTCTTTTAACCTTCGCGGCGAACCGATCGTCAATACTCCCGAGGACGCCTACTCCACTTTACAAAGGTCAGGGATAGATATTTTAGTTATGGGAAATTTTGTGTGTGA
>JALHWS010000140.1 GCA_022866885.1 Candidatus Microgenomates bacterium
CATCCGCTTCCTTCGGGATAACACCAAACGCGACGAGGTTGTTTTGGCGGAAATCACCGCCGGCAATTATATCCCAGCCTACAGCGGCAATACCGTCTACTTCGGCCAGTCAAATACGGTTGATTATGAGAGGAAACAGAAAGAAGTCTGGCGGTTTTTCAAGGGCGAGATGGGCCAAAATGAGGTGGAAAACTTTTTCCGCCGCGGCCGGATCAAATATGTTTTCTATGGCGTCCAGGAAAAAGAGCTAAGCGGTGGTAAACAGTTGGAAACTATTTATCCTTCTTTGAAAGCAGTCTATAGTAATCCGATTGTTTCTATTTATCTGACAGACAATAAATAATAGGAGTTGCGCCGTTACTTGTCATTGCGAGTCCCACCACTTATGCGGGACGTGGCAATTTCGGATGGGATTGTCCCGCCTCAGCGGGATCCCGCCTGATGGCGGTGACTTCGCTTCGCTCGCAATGACAATCCGAACCAAAATGAAAAAAATTTTTCTTTTCCTCAAACAAGAACCGGTTGTCGTTTTCTCTCTTTCCTTCTCTATCCTTCTTCTGTCCTTCCTGCCGCTTTTTTATTTCCTGAAAATCACTCCCCCCAACACCGTCTTTCCCTTAATCCATAACCATCCGCAGGACTATCATTGCTACCTCCAATTCATGCGCCAAGCTCTCGACGGCCGGTGGTTTTTTATCGACCGATATACCCCGGAAAATTTCCCTGCCCGGTTTGTTTATCTGGTATATCTTCTGTTGGGAAAAGTGGCAGCGGTAACCGGATTGGATTTGCCTCTCATTTATACTTTATCCAGGCTGATCTTTGGCGCCGTCTTCCTCATCCTGATCTATCGGCTAATCAGAATTATTTATCCGGATGATGGAGCCCCACAGACTAACGTCCGTAACACCTCCCAATGCTCTGGCGGGGCGAACACCCTGTACCATCCCGGTTCTTATCGGGATTGGTACCGGGGTAAAAACAAACGGATCTTGGCCGTATTCCTCACTTTTTTTGGCTGCGGTTTTTGGACTTTATCCTTTTTTGATAAAAATATTATCATCGGACGCATCCTTAATTTCTGGAGTGAAGTCGATATTCTCGAACGTTTTACCTACATCCCTCATCACCTCTTTGCCAAAATGCTGATGGTCGCCTCAATTATTTTGCTTATCAACGCTTTGGAAAAAAGAAAAAAATCCCTTTTATTTGCCGCAACTGTGGCCGGTTTCCTCTGCGGATTGTCAAGTCCGTTTGTTTACGTAAATCTGGCAGTAATAATTGTTATCACAATATTTTTTATCTTATTTCGTCATTCCGAGCGAATCCGCCAACTGGCGGTGAGTCGAGGAATCTTCCAGCTTCCGGAACGTGGAAGATCCCTCCACGCGCTACGCTTGGTCGGGATGACAAAAGAACTAGTTTTTTTTCTCCTCTTCTCTTCCCTCTCTCTCCTGTACCTCCGGTGGGTGGAAAACTCCGGGTTTCCCTGGAACCATTATCTCGAACGGGAAAAATTGGTTTTTAATATTTCTTTTTGGGAATATCTCTTATTTTCCGGGCTGCCTTTTATCTTCAGCCTCTTTGCTGTACCATCATTTATTAAATCAAGAAAAATCGCCCATCTTTTTATCTTGTCCTGGCTGCTTGAACCCTGGTTGAGTTTATTTCTACTTGCTCCCTTTTTTCCCCTTCAGAAAGTCCGCTTCCTGGCAGGCTGCGCTTTCATCCCTATGGGAATTATGGGCAGTTTGGGGATGGTAAAAATCGCCAAATGGCTAAGCCGCCACTGTCACCATTACCGTCCAATTCTATTATCTCTTCTTGCCATCTCAAGCTTCATCTTCTCGGTAAATATCTACTCCAACTACAAAGACCGGACCGCTTCACTTTCCCCAAGTCTCTACAATGTTTATCTGCCAAACGAAATAGTCACTGCCCTGGCCTATTTTAACAAGTACACTCCGGTTGACTCTGTCGTCCTTTCACAAGGGTTTATGGGCAATCTGGTACCGGCCTATGCCCACAACAAAGTGGTCGCCGGACACCTGACCAATACTTACCAGATGGCGGAGAAAAATGCCGAAGTAGACGCTTTCTTTCGCCAAAATGACCCTGCATCAGCCAAAAAGATGATCGAGAAATATCAGGTAAAATATGTTTTTTATTCTTTAGATACAGATCCGCCAAAAGAAGATTTCATCAGGAAACTTGGGCTTTTGGAAGTTTACCAAACCGGCCGGGTCCACATTTTTAAGACGAAATAATTTTTTATTATTTCCCCAGATATATTACCTTCAGCTCCCCAGCCCTTGAAAAATTTATTTTATGCTTCCCTGCCAGAAGGTATACTGGATTTTGAAGCGGCAGCAGTCCGTCAACCATCGCCAATCTCGGCAATTCCTGATCGGTTAATGTCTTTTCGTTTTCTACCAAAGAATAATTCCCGGAAACAATCAAATCGATTTCTTTCTCGGAGTTGCCTTTTTCAAATCTGACGGTTGTCCCGGCCGTCATAAAACCGGTTGGAGTGTATGGCGGATCGAAAAGATAATACTGCCGGATTAAGCTCGCCTGATAAAGAGGAATCACTGCTAACCGGCCCGGGCCGCTGACATAAATGTATTTCACCTGTTTTTCCCTTAAGCTATCCTCCAACTTCGGATATTTGAAGAGTAAAGCGCTCTCATATTGTCCGTAAGGAATACAGCAGAAATAATACCCGCTTTTGGTGAAAATGGACTCACCGGTCAGATCAACCACCGCTGCTCCCCGGGGCAGTTTATTGTATATTTCGGCATAATAAGACAGTCCCTGATTCTTCCATTGTAATTTCCGTCTGTATAAGTCTTTCCCTGCTAAAAATATTAGTACTATAAGTATCATTAAGCCCAATTTTCGGAATTTAACCTTGGTGCTTATTGCCATCACTAGGTCGGCAAAATAATAAGCGATGAAAGGAGAAAGCGGTAAGAGGTATTGCTCGTGTTTCAAGGGAAAAATTTTGATATAAGCGATGAAACTGATGATAAACGATGAAGCCACCAATAATTTTATCAGAATATTTTCTCTTTTTTCTTCTGCCCCGCTGGAAACCAGGCTGATAACCCCCCAAATTGCCCCGACGAACCAGATGATAAGGTTAAGCGTCCATTGCAGGCTGTAACCGTAAGTACCGTAATAGGTATCGTTGGGATAAAAAAGGAAATTGACGCTGATGGGAAACCTCATCCCAAGAGTCTTACTGGCTTCGGAGGCAATTTTCGTCATCAATAAAATCGCTTTACCGAAGTCACCGTAGGAAAAGAGCAGAATACAGATAGCAACGACCGGAATCAGAAAACCGAGAAAAAATGAAGAATATTTTCTAGCGAGCATGATAAAATTTTTCCTGTTAAGAATCATCACTCCTACCGCCGCGATCAGGAAAAATACCATTTTCGGCGAGATGCCGATGGCTACTGCGTAAAACAACCCCGAAAGGAAGAAGTTGCGGAATTTCCCTTTTTTTATGCTTTTGACCAGAAAATACATCCCGGAGAGAGAAAGTAGGATAGATAACCCGTCCGGCCGGATCTCAATCCACTTGTCGGAAGGGATCGGCAGGAAAACAAAAACCAGTACTGTTAATAAAGCCACTTTCCCGTTTTTAATCTCTTTAATGAGAAAAAACAAAACAGCCGAAGTCAGAAGGAATATTCCAAAAGCCAAACCGCGTCCAAGCAGGAGAATCAAGGCGCTTTGTCCGGATATCTTAAAAAGCGGCAAAAGAGTATAGAGGAAAAACGGCGGCATGAAGTAGAAAAAGTCTGTATAAGGCCGCTCGCCTAAAACCAGCCGGTGGGACCAGTAAAGATGGGCAAACTCGTCCGAATCAAAATAGCGGTTCATCGCGTATCGGAAAATCCAGTAGAAGAAAATTCCCAACAGCACCACTTGGAGAACTATCAATCCTTTCTCCAGCCAATTGGTTTTCTTACTCATTTTTATTCTATGTCATTGCGAGGCTACGAAGTAGCCGTGGCAATCTCGGATGGGATTGTCCCGCCTCAGCGGGATCCCGCCTGATGGCGGTGACTTCGCTTTGCTCGCAATGACAACCTAAATCAATATTTATTGCGTAACTCCTGTTAATTATTTCTGCATTTATAATAATTCATCTTCTCTCCCAAAAAATTGAAACTGCGGTCCAGACGGCAACCAATTTTGCGGTAAAAGCCGTTGGCCGGTAACCGCTCGTAAGCACTGACATAAAATTCCCTGAGTTTCCTTTTTTCAAATTCCTCCGAAACAGCCTGGAATAATTTCCTGCCGATTCCTCTATTTTGCTCTTCCTTTTTCACTACCAACGTCAATAACTCTGGGATATCTTCCGAGAAGGCTGGATATGACAAGATTTTTAACGTTTTGATGACTTTTAAGGGGTGAACAATAAAATAACTCAATAATGGGACAATGAGATAAAATATATTCTTAAAAATTATTTTTTTATACAGGCCTTTTGTTCGTGAAACACCACTCGTGAAACCTAAAATGTGTCCGTTGTTTTCTTCGACGTATGTAAACATCTCCGGGATATCAAGTGATACCTTATAAAATTTTTTCAAAAACGGTATTCCCAACTCTGACAGAAAACCGGAGAGTTCATTTTTATGAAGCTTTACAACTTGGGTTATATCAGTTATTTGCAATTTTCTGATCATTTAATTGTCATTCCGGCCTCCGAGCCGGAATCTAAATTTTAATTTGTCATTCCAGCGAAAGCTGGAATCCAGAGAATTATTATATGGATCCCGGATCAAGTCCGGGATGACAAAGGACTATATAAGTCATGATAATCGATAGAATCTTATTATCATCCTGACTACCTGTCTCACTTCTTCTTCTCTTAGCTCCGGATACATCGGCAAAGACAATATTTCCCGACTGGCTTTCTCGCTTTGGGGGAAATCGCCCTCTTTGTGTCCTAAAAATTTGAACGACGGCACCAGATGTAACGGCTTCGGATAATGGATGGCCGTCTGGATGCCTTGCTCCTCCAGATATTGCCGTAATTTATCTCTCTCTTTTGCACGGATAACGAAAAGATGATAGACGTGACGAGTAAGTTGTAGGTTAAGTCTAGCCAATCCCAGCGCTGTTGAATATAATACCGCTAACTTTCTTCTTTTCTCATTCCACTTATCAAGATATTTTAACTTCACTAACAATATCGCCGCCTGCAGTTCATCCAGCCGGCTGTTCCGGCCCAAGATTACGCTTTGGTAACGCTTTTCCTCCCCGTACATCCGAAGCAGCCTGATCTTTTTGGCTAATTCTTCGTTGTCAGTCACCACCATTCCCCCATCGCCGAAACAACCCAGATTTTTCGTCGGGTAAAAAGAAAAACAACCGATTTCACCAATACCGCCAACTCCTGCACCGTGCGCCTGCGCGCAGTCCTCAATCACCGGAATATTATATTTTCTGCCTATCTCCATGATCTTCCTCATTTCCGCCGGCTGTCCATAAAGGTGAACGGCAATTATCGCTTTGGTTTTTTTACCGATCGCTTGAGGGATTAAGTTGGGATTGATATTGTAAGTTTGAGGGTCGATATCGACTAATTTTGGGGTGGCGAGTGAAGCGGCAACGGCAAAAGCCGTCGGGTAGGCATTGGCCGGCATGACCACCTCATCTCCTTTGCCGATGTCCAAAGATAACAAAGCAAGCGTCAAGGCATCCGTACCGCAGGCCACGCCGATGGCATATTTCACTCCCAGATATTTGGCAAAAGCGCTCTCAAACTCCGCCACTTTCGGCCCCAAAATATAGATCCCGCTGTCGACAACCTCTTTAATCGCTTTACCCAGTTCGCGGGCAATGTTTTGATTTTGTCTTTTGAGATCAAAAACCGGTATCATATCTTTCACCAATAA
>JALHWS010000004.1 GCA_022866885.1 Candidatus Microgenomates bacterium
CTCCGCTAATGATTTGACACCGGCCGAACATGTCCGGGTGCAGGCCACTATTCAGAAATATGTGGATGCTTCCATTTCCAAAACCGTCAATGCCCCCAATACCCATACTGTAGAAGACGTCAAGAAGCTTTATACTTTGGCTTACGATTTAGGTTGTAAAGGGATTGCCTATATGCGGGAAGGCAGCCGTCCGGGCGTCTTGGAAAGAATAGATGCAAAAAAAGAGGAAAAGAAAGAAGAAAAGACCGCTTCCCAAACATTGACGGAGATTAAGCCCCGGCCGATGATTGTGCACGGCGCCACTTACCAGATTGATACGCCGGTAGGCGCGGCTTTTGTGACCATCAACACCAACGGTAATAACGAGCCTCTTGAACTTTTTATCAACGTCGGCAAAGCCGGTTCAGACGTGACGGCGATGGCTGAAGCGGTAGGTAGACTCGCTTCTTTAGTTCTTCGGATGCAGTCGCCTGTTCCCTCAACCGAACGGGCAAAACAAATATTTAACCAGTTGATCGGTATCGGCGGCTCCAAATCGCTTGGTTTTGGCGATAAAAGAGTCAGGTCTCTTCCTGATGCGGTGGCCAAAGTCCTGGCGATGCATTTTGGCTATAAGATAAAAAACGGTAACGGGACAGCCACTGCTCATCCGCCGCTTGAAAATACCCACCCGGTTTTAACCCAACAAGCACTACTGCCGGAAAAATCCGAATATGATCTTTGCCCCTCCTGCGGTGAAGCGGCTTTGGCTTATGAGGAAGGCTGCAAAAAATGCTACAGCTGCGGATATTCGGAGTGTTAAAGGCTTCTTCTTATGACAATCTACACCAAAACCGGAGACAATGGTATGACCTCGCTGGCTCAAGGACAAAGAGTCTCCAAAAGCGATCCTCGGGTTTGCGCCTACGGAACAATCGATGAATTAAACAGTATCTTGGGGATTGTTATTGCCGCCGGCAAAAATGAAAAGAAAGTGAGCCAATTATTGCTGGATATCCAAAATGACCTTTTTACAATCGGTAACCATCTGGCCGGCGGTAAACAATCGCTGGTTGGTACCAAAAAACGGATCAGTCAGATGGAAGAATTGATTGGCAATTTAGAAAAAAAATTGCCGCCACTTCGAAATTTTATTCTACCGGGAGGGACAAAAGCGGCAGCATTTACTCATCAGGCCAGGTCGGTTTGCCGCCGGGCGGAGCGGGAAGTGGTGGCTGTCTCAAATACCGTCCAGATTGATAAAGCTGTACTTATATATCTCAATCGGTTATCGGATTTATTATTTACAATTGCCCGTTACTTGAACGTCAAGAAAGATATTCCTGAAATATTATGGAAAAACGATAAATAGCCAAGATCCTTGAAGGACCAAAGGAATCCCGTGTAAATCGGGAACTGTGCCGCAACGGTAAAAGTCCGGAACTTCCCTTCAAGTCTACCCGAATAAATTTTTGAAAAAATTTACGCGGGTGGATCCCGAGCAGGAGAAAAAATATTACATTCATGAAAACTCCTTCTCGGTTGAGAAGGATTTTTTTATGATTGAAACGGCAGGACCGTCATCAATGGAAGGATTAATGGCCGGTGGAGCAGGCGATCATAATCTGGATAGCCGAAG
>JALHWS010000141.1 GCA_022866885.1 Candidatus Microgenomates bacterium
ATCAATATTGTCTCATATTTAATTATGCATCTTTTTTTAAGGAAATATATTTAAATGAAAAAAAAAGTTGTAATAGAAAATTTATCGGTGAATATCGGCAAAAAAAGTATCATAAAAAAATTTAATCTGGATATTTATGAACATGAGATACTTTCTATAATCGGTCCCGCCAACAGCGGTAAATCCACTTTTTTACGCGCCTTGAACCGGCTTCTCGATGTTAATCCGTCTTTTTCCGTCAAAGGCAAAATTTTTATCGATGGTGAAAATATCTACAGGAAGGAAATCCAAAAAAATGAATTGAGAAAACGAATCGGGATGATTTTTGCCCTTCCGGTAGCGTTGCCGATGTCTGTCTATGATAATTTAGCTTATGGACCAAGGCTTCATGGAGAAACATCAAAAAGCAAATTACTGGCCAGGGCCAGAGAATGCCTGATTCTTTCGTCACTTTGGGATGAGGTGAAGGATCGGTTAGATATACCGGCTATGCGTTTATCTGGCGGCCAACAGCAGCGTTTATGTCTGGCACGGGCTCTGATGGTTTCTCCGGAAATTATTTTATTTGATGAGCCTTGCAGCGGATTGGATCCTGTTTCCACCGCTAAAGTGGAAGCCAGCATGATAAAACTTAAAAAAAAGTATACGATAGTATTGGTCACTAATAACACTAAACAGGCCGCCAGAGTAGGAGATAGGGTGGCCTTCTTTTTATCCGGCGATCTGATAGAAGTGGGAAAAACAGAGAAAATATTTACTGTCCCCAAAGATGAGCGGACAAACGGTTATATCACCGGGAGATTTGGATGAGGTTTATTAAAATATGATTATTAGTATTCAAAATTTGAATTTATTTTACGGTAACTTTCAGGCTTTGATAAAAGTAAATTTAAATATAAGAAAAAATGTTATCACTTCGCTTATCGGTCCTTCAGGTTGCGGTAAGACTACCCTTTTAAGAAGCTTAAACCGGATGAATGATCTTATAGAAGGAGTGAGAATAGAAGGAAAGGTCCTTTATGACGGAAAAGACATATATCGGCAAGAGACCGATCTGATAGACTTGCGAAGAAGAGTCGGTATGGTATTCCAGCGCCCCAATCCATTTCCACTATCGATTTTCGATAACGTAGTTTATGGGCCAAGGGTACACGGAGAAAAAAACAGAAAGAAACTTGAGGATATTGTCCAAAAAGCCTTAATTTCTGTCCAGCTTTGGGGTGAGCTCAAAGATAAACTTCATCAGTCCGCTTTGTCCCTTATGGAAGAACAACAGCAAAGACTATGTATTGCCAGGCTTTTGGCTGTTGACTCGGAAGTTTTACTTATGGATGAACCGTGTTCTACCTTGGATCCTCTAGCGACCGCCAAAATAGAAGAACTTTTAGTTGCCCTTAAAAAAAATTATACCATCATTATCGTTACCCATAATATGCAACAGGCAGCAAGGATTTCGGATGATACTGGTTTTTTTCTTTTGGGAGAAATGGTAGAATTTGGTCAAACAGGTAAAATTTTTACGGCACCAAAGAAAAAAAGGACAGAGGATTATATAGAAGGAAGATTTGGATAAAGGAGGGCAAATGACTATGGATGATGGACATTTTGAAAAAGAATTGGAAGAATTAAATAAAATGATTATGAATATGGGAAAACTGGTGGAGGAGGCGTTTTACCAATCCTCAATAGTTTTGATAAAAAGGGATATATCTTTAGCGAAAATGATCATCGAGAAGGATCGGGAAATTGATCTGATGGAGCTTTCGATAAATAAAAAGTGTTTACAACTGCTCGCCTTGTATCAGCCAGTGGCTTCTGATCTGCGTTTTATCACTTCCACCATGTTGGTCGTGACTGATCTTGAACGGATTGGGGATTTATCTCAGGATATTGCTCAAAGAGTAATTGAATTAAAAGACAAATCCGCCATTACCTCACTTTCTGATTTGCCGATTTTAGTAGAGATAGTGAAAACGATGGTACATGAAAGTCTGGATGCTTTTATCGAAAGAGATACTTTATTGGCCAAAAAAGTACCCCAAATGGAAATTAATGTTAAAGCTTTGAGGGATGCGATTTGTAAGAAATTACAGGAACAAATGGTTAAAAATCCTACCAATGTGAGTTGGGGATTATCTCTTATCCATATTACTCGCTATCTAAAAAGAATAGGCGATCACGCTACCAATATTGTCGAAAATGTGATTTATATGGTAGATGCTCAAGTGATTAAACATAAAAAGAGGGTTTAAGGATTAAACCGTTTATTCCTTAGTCTGCAGCCCCAAAAGCCACATGACGGCTTCCTTTTTATATCTTCGGTCGCCCCTTGAGTTGATGCGGATAGCCGGCAGTTTGCCGCGTTTGCCCCATCTTTTGATGGTGAGCGGTGAAACGCGCAGAATTTTTGCTACTTCCCGTACGGTTAAAAGGTCTGGCCAATCTTGTCCTAGAGACATATGAGTTATATGTTGTTAGTTGTAAGTTGTAAGTTAGGGGGAACTGACAACCTAGACTAATACCTCATTATAAAATTTTTATTAATGAGGGCAGAGTTACGATCAATACAGTTCGTAATGTAACACAATCATTTTTATGTTGTCAATAGACATCAAAGAAGGGCAGATGGTTTGAAAGCTTTTGATATATTATATTTATAAAACAAAAACAACGCCATTTGGATAGCGTTGTAATTGTTATTGAATAATAATCAGTTATTTAAGTTCTACTGTAGCTCCTGCCGTTGTTAATTTGGTTTTTGCCTCTTCGGCTGTCTTTTTATTGACACCGGTTAAGACTTCTTTGGGAGCTGATTCCACTAATGTTTTGGCTTCCTGAAGACCTAAGGTTGGTACCAGTTCACGGACGGCTTTGATGACGCCAATTTTGTTACCGCCGGTATTGGCCAATACCACATTGAAAGTCGTCTGTTCGGGTGCGGCTTCTCCTGCTGCTTGCCCTGAGCCTGTCGAAGGGGCTGCCGCAACTGGGGCTGCTGAAACACCGAATTTTTCTTCCAAAGCTTTAACTAGGTCTGCCAGTTCGAGAACCGACATTTCCTCAACTGATTTCAAAATTTCATCTTTTGTAAGTTTCGCCATAATTCAACTCACCCCCGTTCGTTGAAATAACAATTATGAGATTAAAATCCCAAATTCAAAGCTCAAATGTCAAATCAAGCTCAAAGTTCAAAATTCAAAACATCTTTTATCATTTAGTCATTTGAATTTGATTTGTTATTTGAATTTTGTCATTTGGATTTATTTCTATTTACATTCCCCAATACTGTCACCAGTCTCTGTATATTCCAACTAAGCGCGGAATGCAGTCCCTGGATTGGAGAATTCAATCTGCCGACCAAAGTGGCAAGAAGAATTTCTCTCGTCGGAATGGTCGCCAATTTCTGGAAATCGGCTTCATTTGCCAGTTTACCGGAAAAGACGCCGATTTTGATTTTGGGAAGCTGTAAAGTCTTCATGAATTTAGCCAGTTCCCTGATGGGAGCGATTTCGTCGCCGTAGATGAAAAGGGTAGCCGTGGGATTTTTCAGCTCCTTCGCCAAATCGTCTGATTGGGCGAATTTGTTTTCTGAAAGGGCTATTTTTACAAGCGTGTTTTTGGCAACCACCAGTTCCGCCTCGACTTTTTTCAAAGCCCGGCGCAGTTGTTCAAGCTGTTGGTGGGTGAGGCCGCGGTATTCGGCCAGAAAGATCGCTTTGGCGCGGGAGAGCTTGTCTTTAAGCAGTTTTACCTGGTCTGTTTTTCTTTGTGTCGGCATATATAATAAAAATCCTCGGCTTTACCGAGGTAACTAAACGCTAGACGCTAATCTCTAGACGCTAATCATTTCCTCGGTAGGACTTACATGGCTCCTGCCTTGTGGCCTGCTGTCTTCGGATATGTATATTTATACCATAAAATATTTTCTCCGGCAAGAGGGAAAAAGTGGACTTTACGTCCACTCGTCCCTTAAACCCTTGGGGAGATTAATACTCCGCTGAAGTCAGGATCAAAATCAGTACCTTGTAAACAATGAGACGTTATCTCCATAAAGAATAGAGACGGTAAAATATTAACAGGAAATTTGGATGATACTACTTGAGTCATCATTCTGTTATCTACATGATTCGTGGCATCTGTCATCAGCAACACGG
>JALHWS010000142.1 GCA_022866885.1 Candidatus Microgenomates bacterium
GTCAACAATCTCTACTTTCCCGCCCTCCCGAACCAATTTGATTGCCAGGTTGCTGCCGATGAAACCCAAGCCACCGGTAATGAGGATTTTTTTGTTTTGGTAGAAATTACCCATACTTACGGTCTTTAATATATGTCATCAAACAATGGGAGTCAAATGGAATTTGGAAATATGGTAAAATCAAAAACAAATAGAGATATTTATGAGCGTGAAGCAGAATGCAATTTTCGCAGATCGCATACGGAATGCTTGAACCAAGCATATCAGAAGAATAACTGTAAGATCCTGAAACAAGTTCAGGATGACAACACCGTAGCGGAATCTGCCAACTGCACGAGCAAGAAAATTGCATCTGCGAGCGATCAATATGAAAACCATTATTTTATGCGGCGGCGCCGGCACCAGACTCAAGGAAGAAACGGAATTTAAGCCTAAACCGATGGTTGCCATCGGCGGCAAACCGATCATCTGGCATATCATGAAAATCTATGCCTACCACGGCTTTAACGATTTTATTCTGGCCCTTGGCTATAAAGCAGACTATATCAAAGATTTCTTTCTTAACCAGAAAGCCTTCACTTCCGATTTCACCCTCGAAACCAAAACCCACAAAACCGCCTATCACCTCGAAAGCCGAAGCGAAATTGACGATTTCAAAATCACTTTCGTCGATACCGGCCTGGAAACCCTTCCGGGCGAACGGATCTCTCGCTGCCGCAAATACATCACGGAAAAAGATAAATCATTTATGGTTACCTACGGCGACGGCGTTTCGGACGTCGATCTTACCACTTTAGTCAAATTTCACAAAAAGCAAGCAACTATCGGCACTGTCACCGGCATCCATCCCCGCTTCAAGTACGGTGTAGTCAAAGAAGGGAAAAACCAGCTGGTTGAAAGCTTTGACGAAAAACCTTTTTTGACTGATTGGGTCAACGGCGGCTATATGGTTTTTAATAAGGAATTCTTTAACTTCCTGAGAAACGCAGAAACCGAACATCCGGCCCTTTCCCGTCTGGCGGAAAAATCCCAACTCTCCCTTTATAAACACACCGGTTTTTGGCAATGCGTGGACACAAATAAGGAACTTGATGAGCTGAATAAAATCTGGAATACGGGTAAAGCCCCGTGGAAGAAGTGGTGATATGAAATATAAAACCATCCTCGTCACCGGCGCGACCGGTTTCGTCGGCTCACACCTGGTCGAAGAACTGGTCAAACAAAAGGCGCAAGTGATCGCCACCACCCATCATCCCGTTCTTAAAAATTCCTATTTTGCCACCCAAAAACTGGACAAAAAAACAGAGGTGGTAAAAATCGATCTTATCGATTATTCTAAAGTCCAACGACTAATAGCCAAAGTCCAACCGCAATATATTTTCCATCTGGCCGCCCAGCCGCTCGTCGATGTCGCTTTCGAAAATCCCAAAGAAACTTTGTACTCCAATATCCTTGGCACGGTCAATGTCTTGGAAAGCGCGAGACGCGCAGGTTATGTGAAAGCGATCGTCGTGGCTTCATCGGATAAAGCCTACGGGAAGATGGCAAAGCCTAAATATCTCGAATCCGATCCCCTGGCTGGCGACCACCCTTATGAAGTCTCAAAATCAGCCACCGACCTGATCGCCCAAAGTTACTTTCGAACTTACAGTCTGCCGGTCGTCATCACCCGCTTCGGCAATATCTACGGCGAAGGCGACCTCCATTTCTCCCGCCTTATCCCGGGAATTATGAAAGCCATGGCAAAAAATGAAATTTTTGAAATCAGAAGCAATGGTAAATATGTCCGTGATTATCTGTACGTTAAAGACGTTGTCCGCGGATATCTCTTGCTCGCGGAAAATATTAAGCGGATTAAAGGAGAAGCCTTCAACTTCGGCTCCGATGATACATACTCTGTCCTCTCCTTAATTAGACTAATTAGCCAAATTAGTCAAATACGTATAGACTACCGTATCCTCAACTCCGCTCATAACGAAATCCCCTACCAGTCACTCGACTGGTCAAAGATAAAAAAAACTCTTAATTGGAAACCGGAATATAATATTCAAAATTCTATCAAAAATATCTTCACCTGGTATAAATATTATTTCCGGTGATTATTTATTATCTCATCAATTATATAGGTTGGCCGCTGTTTAACTTCCTCAAAAATGATCTGGGTGTATTTGCCCACGATTGAGATAAATAGCATCTGCATCCCGCCGAAAAAGACAATCGCCAGCATGAGCGGGATAGAAGCGTTGATCGGATTGCCGAAGGCCACCACGATGTACAAATAGGCAATAATGAAAATGAAAGAGAGGATTACCAGGACAAAACCGATGGTCGTCATGATATCCAAAGGAACGAATGAAAAACCGAGCAAACCCCGTTGCGAATCCCGGATATAGTCAATCAGATAGTTTTTACTTTTACCGAACTTCCTTTCCTTTCTTTCGTAGACGACTTCTTTCACCCTGAAACCCACCCAGGCCCGAAGCCCCCTGAAAAACCGGTTTCTCTCAGGCATGCTGTTTATGGCGTCAATCACTTTCCGGTCGAGAAGGCAAAAACTGCCGGCATTTAAAGGCATATCGATATTGGCCAACTTCCTAAAAACTCTATAAAAAGCCTTGCGGATAAAAGTCATCACCGGCGTATCATTGATAACATGCCGCACGCCGATGACTACCTGCGCTCCTTTCTCCCACTCTTTGGCAAACCTGGCTATCACTTCCGGCGGATCCTGCAGGTCGCAATCGACAAAAGTCATCGCGTCACCTGTTGCCTGTTTCATGGCCGCGTGCGAAGTGTATTCGGCGGTGAAATTGCGGGACATGAAAAGGGCTGTTACTTTCCGGTCTTTCCGGCAGATTTTTCTGATGATTTCTCTTGACCGGTCAAGGCTGCCATTGTCGGCAAAAATGATCTCGTAGTCATATTTGGGAAGGATTTTCATCAGTTTAATCAGCTCGTTATAACAGTATTCAATATTCTCTTCTTCGTTGTAAGTCGGGACAAAAATGGAAATGATCTTTTTCATTATTTAAAAAGTTTGATGCGGGTTTTGAGCATCTGTATCCGTTTGTCGTCTTCCTGGAAAATCCGGCCGTAGTAATTCTTCTTGTTCTCAAGCCAAAGAAGTTCAAACCTGTTAGCCAGAACAACAGCTTCTTTCATCCGGTTAAATTTCTTAGGGGTTTTGAAAACGATTTTTCTTGTTTCGAAGAAATCCAGTAATTTTTGGGCGCTTAATTTTCTGATAAAAGGGACAGCCTCAACTGCAATCCCCCCGCCCAAAGTGGTGATTTTTTTATTTTTTTTAGCCTGTCTGAAAATATCTTCAGTGATTTGGTAAATCCGGTCGCAATTGATGTCATCTCTCCCTAAACCGAGTGACCCGGTCATATCCACCCTGCCGACAGTCACTTTCCTGATGATCTCAATCCCCTTTTGGCCTAAAATATCTCCCAGGTTCTGATAGGCCAAATTAGTTTCGATGTTAACCCCGAAAGTTATCTTCTGCCGGGCATCCGCGGGAAAATAATTATTGACGGCGGCAATGAATTTAGACATGGCATAGCCGCTTTCAACCATCGGAGCAATCAATCCTGACATGCCAATATGCTGCGCTTCAAACATATCGGTGATCGCTTCCGCTCCCCCGATTTTAAGGATCATTCCTAAGTCCGCCCGGTCGGCGATATCTTTTAATCTCATCACCTCTTCAATCCTGGCGGCTTCCGCCTCAAATTCGGTTTTGACATCAACCACTCCGAAACTTCTCTTCATTTTTTTCAGGAGCTCCACCATTTTTATCTCTAAAGTATTCATAGGTCTAAAATAAATTTCTCACTATTATATACTATTTCATTTTTCTACGCCTCTAGCTTTTTGTATGGCAATATTTGAGATATTTATCTTGGGTAAGGATCTTCCTGTCTATTTTAAATAGATTCTTCCGGTAATATAAAAGCAACTCTTTTATCCCTTGATTATAACCGGTAAAAGATAACCCGGGGATTTCTTTTCTCAATTTGGTATTGTCGCCGGTATATTCATTGTTTAAACCATGATTGATCACTTTTATCTTTGATTTAAAATCAGAAACGGCATTGATGGTCTGGCAGATATCGGTCAGGTTAATTGAAGAAGTCGGCGTCAGGTTATAAAACCGGTGTTTGACTTTTTTCTCAAGAAAATGACGGACAATCGCAACTAGATCATCAATGTATAAATAATCAAAAATGACGTTTTGGTTTATCACCAATGGCAGATTTAATAGATTTTTTACGATACTGTTTGATATAAATTTATAGCGATAGTCCTCATATTTTCCATAGACCCCAAACAGTCTTAGGCAAATGATGTTTTTGGCTTTTTCGATGTATTTGGAACAGATATATTTGTAAAAACCATAATCATCAACCGGCACTCTCCGACTAAAGTCTTCTTCCCTCACTTTTTTAAGCGGCCGGCTCTTGTCATACTCGGCCCCTGAACCGAAATGGATGATTTTGGAAACCATTTCTTCATTTCTGGCGATATTGAAAAACATCCTCAGATTTATTTGGACGACATCGCCAAGCTCAACGGTATCTCTTCCCCCACCGATATTGGCACAGTGAATAATGATGTCAATTCTATTTTTCCTGATATAATTTCTGACCTGATCGGCGTCCAGTAAATCTAATTCCCGATGCGAAGGCGTAAAGACTCTATACTGAGATGAAAGATTTTCTTGAAGATTTTTCCCAATGAAGCCGGATCCACCGGTGATAAAGATATTCTTGATATTCATAAATTCAAAACTCAAATGTCAAATATCAAATCAAGCTCAAAACTCAAAATTCAAAAAATCTTAAATCATTTAATCATTTGAATTTGATTTGTAATTTGGATTTTGTCATTTGAATTTTTTGTTGATAATAATATTCTCTTTTAATTCTTCCCTTGATAGAAACGGCCACATGTCCTCAAGCGGTTTTGAAACAAAAGTTCCGTCAGGCAGTTTCATACTGGATGCTTTCGGAACAAAACCGAAGCTTGGATCAAGTATCAATTCACAAATAACCGGATCGTCGCCAGAAAGTGCTTCCTTAATCTTTTTTCCCATATTCTGATGACTTTTTATAGAGATTGTTCTTATCCCATATGCTTGGGCGATTTTTATGATATTCGGACAACTGACGCCGCTTTCTTTATCCGAAGCTATATATTTGCCTTCAAATAAACTGTCCTGGGTTAACCTGATCGACAAATAGGCGTTATTGACGAAAACAAAGATTTTGAGCGGTAATCGGTGGTGGACAACCGTTTGCAGTTCCTGAAGGTTCAGTTGGATACTGCCGTCTCCCTCAAAACAAATCGTCTTTTTCTTCTGATTGGCAAAACAAGCGCCGATGCCCGCCGGCAGTCCGTAGCCCATGGCCGCGCAGCCGGAATTGACAACCACTCTAAATCCTTGGGGAAACTTCAGCGCCTGATACGGGATAACACAGGCGCTTCCGTTGGAAACCGCCAGAACATCATCGGCTTTTAGCTGTTTGGAAAGAGCATCTATGAAACAATAATGATTGACGGGTTTCTTTTTCTTCCAGTATTCCGGCTGAACAACCGGATATTTTATATT
Organism: Candidatus Microgenomates bacterium; assembly: GCA_022866885.1. Lineage (GTDB taxonomy): Bacteria > Patescibacteriota > Microgenomatia > 2-02-FULL-39-11 > 2-02-FULL-39-11 > JALHWS01. Next base: position 5,615 of record JALHWS010000142.1, read on the forward strand.
CATCTTCCGGCAATATTCTAACCAGTCAGAGTACTTGTCATCCCGAACTTGTTTCGGGATCTTCTCCTTATTATTAATAATATTATGAGATGCTGAAACAAGTTCAGCATGACATTGAAGTGTCAATTCTTCAATAAACTCCCCGGCGTCGCAGTTGATTTTCAGGTTGGGACTGACCGTCTTTTTGCCCAGTTCTCTCTTATCGATATCCACCATCACTTTATAAGCTCCCTTGGCAACCGCTTGGTAGTTATAGCCAACCGCCCGGATATTCAGCCTTGTGCCGATGGTCAGCAGGAAATCACAATTTTGCAAAATAAAGTTGGCCGCCCGTTGTCCGACTGTTCCCGGACGGCCGAAATAATATGGATTTTCGGTTGATACCAGATCGTAACCGGTAAAGGAAGTGAGAACAGGAATCTTAAGAAGATCAATCAGTTCCAATAGTTCTTTTTCCGCGTGAGCAAGCCTTGAACCATTGCCTATATAAAGAACCGGCCGTTGGGATTTTTGGAGTTTGATAATCACTTTCGTCACTAATTCCCGTATCGTCTTTTTATCCGTCAGATAATCTTTTTTTATTTCCGAAGGACTGAAATGCGGCAATTTTTTCTCATCAATTACCGCTCCCTGGACATCCAAAGGAATATCCAGCCAAACCGGACCCTGCCTGCCTGATTTTATCAGATAAACCGCTTTTTCCAAATAATATCCAATCTTATCCTTATCCATGACCGTCACCGCGTATTTAGTGATCGATTTGACGAGATCAATAATATTTATTTCCTGGTCACCCAATTGCCTGACTGTTTTTCCCGCTTCCAACATTTCCCTTTTCACCTGACCGGAGATAACCAGAAGAGGTATTGAGTCTGTCCATGCCCCGTAAACGCCGGTAATGGCGTTGGTTCCCCCGGGACCGGTTGTAACGATGCATACGCCGATATTCCCGTTAACCCGGCTGTAGGCTTCAGCCGCCATGGCGCAGGCCTGCTCATGATGGTTGCAGACGTATTTCAGTTTCTTCGCCCGGCCGACCGAGTCAATCAGGTGGATATTGCCCCCGCCGGAGATAAGGAAGACGTGTTTGACGCCGAGATTTTCGATGAATCGGATAATGTAATCAGAAACTTTGATCATTTTATTTCCACTCATACGGTATTTTATCAGAATAAGGATCAAGTCTGATAATTTCTTCGGGATCATGAGGTATAGTGGCGCAGTTGGCGACGATCGAATCCGTTTTCCCAAGGCCCGCAAAAGCGTTCCAAATACCCGGCGGGACAGTCACTAAATAATAATTTTTAGGACTGATTGTAATTTTCATAATCTTTCCTTTAGTTTTTGAGTTTTGCCGCCCATCATATAGGACCAGCCTGATTTTTCCATAAGGGACAGTATAATTAAGGGTCATTTTTTTATGGAGGTGCCAGCCTTTAATAATTCCGGAGTGAACAGTAGAAAAATAAATCTCTCCAAACCGCTGGAAAACCGGATCGGTTCGCTTTAACATGTGCATCACCTTGCCCCGTTCGTCAACTATTTGTTTTAGTTTGGTAATTTTCACTCCCGCGATCATATTATTTTTTTCTATCAAAACATTTCAAAATATCATCCTTTTTTATCCCTAACCGGATTAATTGTTTAATTATTTTTGAACAGGTATGCGGATCGTACGCTTTTTTTCCCTGAATAACGATAATAAAATCTCTTCCTGCGGTAATCAGGATATTTTGGGGGGCTTTATACTTCCGGTGGCTTGAACCTGTTTGTCTTTGAGGCGTAAATCCCAGACATAAAAGACACTTACTGTATTCTTTTGAACCGAATATGAAACTCATACACAATACCTGGATTTGTATTCGGAAGGAACAATAAACATATTAAGGGTATTCACTTTTGTCAAGTCGGTAGGACGGCTTATTTTCGGTCTGTACCAGACATTTTTCTGATCCTGTCTGGGAATATCAAATAAGCAGTAAATCAGATCATTTATCAGAAAATCCAATTCCTCTCTGTTGTTTGCCTCAGTAAAGACGTCATACTCTGGCAACTCGGCAAAATATTTACCGTGAAGTGTCTTTTCTATCTTAACTTTGATCGTTTGTGGAAGGGTCTTTAATAATTTTTTGGTCATAAAATGATTATATCATAATCCGAGTATACGTTGAATTCCGCTTGTTAATGATACTTTCGGCCTCCAACCTAAAACTTTTTTGGCTTTTCTGATATCTGCTTTAGCAGACATCACTTCCCTCTTGCGATACGGCCTTCCTCCAAACTTGATACTTAATTTCCGGCCGGCGATTTTTTCAAACAAACGTACCACGTTTTTCAATTTAACCGCTTTACCAGAACCGATCTGGAATATTTCATGCCTATTGTCTTTCTTTTTCAAAAGATATTCAACCGCTTTGAGATATGCTTCAACCACATCGTCTATGTAAACCAGATCCAAAAATTGCTCTGCCGGGCTCATTTCGAGAGTTTTTCCGGTAGTTAAAGCATTTTTTAAGTAATAAAATAATTTTTTCCTCGGGTCAGCTGAACCGTACGTGTCGTAAATTTGCAAAGTCACCGCTTTTATGCCTTCTGCCTCAATGTAGTACTGCAAAATATCGCTGAAAGCATGTTTAGTGGCCGCGTATAGGTTAACCGGATTGTAAATCTTTTTATCCTCATAATATTCCCAGAAAGTGCCGGCGGTTATCAGTCTTTTCACTCCGTTTCGGGCCATCGCTTCCAAAAGTTTTGTCCCCAAAAGAAGGTTAGTCTTCATCATTTCTTCTATTTCGTTTGACTGATGTTCTGCCTGGAAAAAGCCGGCCAAATGGATAACGATATCAGGTTTCTCGGACTTTAATATCTCAAAGAGATTATTACTATTACTTTTTAAATCATAAAAGACTACCTGTTTCCGGTTGCTTTTTATTATCGAAAAAGATGACCGCGGCCGTTTAATCACCGCCAATTTGTATTTTTTACTTTTTAGAAGAGCTTTCAAAAGATGCAAGCCGGTAAATCCACTGGCGCCGGTCAAAAGAATCTTTTTTTTCATTAGTAAATTTATTTTTCAACTTCAATAACCGTTGCCGTAGATATTGGATTAAATAAGAAAAAC
>JALHWS010000143.1 GCA_022866885.1 Candidatus Microgenomates bacterium
ATATTAAACCTTCTATCGACATATTTATATGATAATACTAAACATCGTGAAAATCAACACATGATATAATCTATGATATATGGGTAATGAAGAAGGCGGACTCGGGAAATTCGCCCAAACCATTGCTGTTGCAGCCGGACACAAGATGAACCGCTTCCGCGACTGCGGATTATTTCCCAAAATGTTTGATACTGCGGTAAAAGCCAAGGACCGGCTGGATACGGAGATTGAAAGGAAGGAAAATGAATTTGCCGGACTAGTTCTGGATGCCTGTCTGGATATCGGTCAGCAACCTTGTGCGCAATTGTTTAAAGACAGGCCTCCAAAACCGTACGGGACTGATAAACTTTTGGAGTATGACGTATCCACAAAGCATATCCCCCTTAAATTTGAAGGAGAAGGAGGAAGAATAAGGCAGTCATATCCGACAATTGAATCTCTGGATGAAGGATATAGATTCAAAGTCGACGTTGATTACCGGACAGGAAAAGAAGGCACAAAAGCAGCTTTAAAAGATCCGCTTGAGCTGATTAGGGATTTCCGGAACGGAAAAACAGAAGGAATATATAAAATAACCGTCAGATTGGAAGCTTCCCAAGTTGTTTCCCCGGTTCCGGTTGAGCAAAAAAGGGGTCACGATGACAGATTACAGTGGGCTGATGAATACCAAATTGAAATTATGCCTACACCTCCAAGGAGAGAGGGGGTAGCGGATAATCTTTTTCGTGTTGAGGTATTTTCCAGAGATGAACATAAATCTTTATTTTCCATCCGTCAATTTGCCCCCTACGGTTATCAGGATAAGTATAGGGATATATTAATGCAGATACAGGGACAAGAGGACGGCAGTATCCGGGCAGTGGAAGAACCGCAAATTCCCGAACCGAGAATAAAATCCCCAATAAAGGAAGTAATGGATGAAGCCAAAAGGGAAGGCATGATGGATATTGAGGAATTTGAGAAAAGGTATGGTTATGGAAGTGATGATGATAAAGCCTGGCATGCGCTTGCAGATCTTCAAATTTCCGGTATTCCTAAGGCAAGAGAGAGGATTGGTCTTGTACAAAGAGCCGACATGTTTTTGCAGCAGTTTTTAGAAAGAGTGAAAAACGGCCCGAAAAATCTAAGTCAAACAGTATATATCCCTTTTACCCCTCCCGATCGAGATCCGGTAGAACCAAAGTAGATTCAGGGAGAATAAATATTATCCCCAAATCTTTTTATTTCCGGGGGTGCCCGGAGCAATGTCCGCCCACTCCAGCCTGGGGGGATTTTGGGGGTCCTCATACCGAGGAGGAGTTCCTAAAAGAGGTAATTGGAATATACCCATTTCCGGATCTTGAGTATCGTCTATATCAACGAATCCGCTTTTAAAAAATACAGAAAAATGTCTCCATGCATGCCTTAATTTGTCAGCTTCTTCCGGACCGATAATCTTTTCAAGAGCCGGCTGGGACAGTTCTTCTCTTAGTTCAAACCAAATTTGTTCAACTCTTTTTTTCATTTGTCTATCCCAACTGTTCTGAAAGCTCGACGGCAATTTCTTAGCATAATACTCAACCGGCTTATCCCTGGTAAGAATAGGTTTTTTATAATCCCCTATCTTGCTTTTTAGTCGGAGATCAGCCAATAATTCCAATCCTACTTCTTTTTCTGACAGATCCGGACAGATTATACCCAGACTTTCCTTGCCATCAAACAGCATAATGATTTTTGCCCCTTTTAATCCCTGCTTCAAAGGTCCTTCTGCCGGAAGTTCAAAAACATATCCTCTATATTGCATCCCGTCAAACTGGTTATCGGTATGAGAGCGCCTTATATCTAACCAATCTTCTGCAACATGAGGAAACCTATTCATTGACCCTGATGAGTATCTATATTCAGCGGTATGAATTCCCAACCACATTTTTACAGCATCGGATAATCCTTCTCCCTTTTTAAACCTGACCATATCAGTAATTCTGTAACGGGGAAGCTGAGCAGAAGGCTCCGGACACCCCGGACGGTCTGCTCCGGTGACCGGTGGTTTTATAGGTTCGTACCCGCCAGGTAGTTCCATTCCATCAGGCATAATTGAAAATAATATTTATTAATACAATAACGTTAATAAATTATATAATAAACCTATTTTATTATAAATCTTCAAAATACTTTTCCGTAATGACTCTGAACCAGTACAACCGTCCCTAAGTCTATACTTTGTCTATATAAAGCCCTAGGTCCCTTACATAGATAGCTTAAATATGGGATAATAGAGCTTGACTTTGGTTGAAAAAGACGGATAAAATAGAGATATTATTTAAGTTTTCCAAAATATAATATATGGGTATCGATGCACTTCATCTACCAAACGCATCGGGTGATGCTGTAGCCAACGAGACTGCCACAGAGCAAACTCGCGCGTTAGATGAAGTATTAGATAAATACCCGGATATAAATGTTATAAGGGCTGTACCATGGGGAAACATCAGGGTATATAAAAGACTTCCTGCTGGCAGAGAAAGAGTAGTACTCGTAACTTTAACAAAAGAAGAGGAAAAACAAGTCCTTTATGATGTCCATCTTGCCGCTTATATAACCGATCCAAAAACGGATACACCAGATACAGAACATAATTATACCCATCTCCATCTAAGGCCGCAGAAAGACGGTTCGGCAACAGTACTGACAGTTGAAACTGAGCAGTCTGATTTGCCCCCGGATGAGCTGATTAGCCAATCGCAACAAGGCCTAGAAATATTCGAGGCTCTTCTTCATGTTGATACTTCCCATGAATTATTAAGAAGAACTAGGTATACTCCAAGAGTATCTGACTCTTTTGGACAAAATACCAGACCTGCTCCAGCAGATATATCACCGGCATTACTTTTACGTCAGGTAGGAGAACACAGCCAACCAAGTTTCAGTCCTGAATATGGATATAAATATATGATGAACGTTCTGGCTCTTCCCCATTTAAACCCAAACCCGACTCTAGCACCCTGAATTATTTTATTGAAAAAATAATCTAAAGGGAGTGACTTTAAAACAATCCTTTAATTATGAGAATATGAATCGAATATTTCCGGCGTGGGTAAAAATGTGACCCAATTACAAAATCCAGCTTAAACCGAGAATGGCGATAGCTAGAATACCCAATCTTTTCCCCCATTTCAGCAGAAATTCTTTGGTGGCTTCACTTTCTTGGGAAGGCTAATCTTGCTCTTTACCCATAAGGTAAATTTTCCAGCTTCTCAATCGCCTCTTTGATATCCGGAGAATTGAAAATGTAGGAATTGGAGTTTATCCTGGTGGCGCCAGCGGCAACTACTTTGGCGGCATTTTCAGGCGTCATGGCGCCGTCAACGGCTATCGGGATTTCCAAATCTATTTCGCGGATTTTCCTGATTTTTTCAACCGTATCTTCGCGGAAAGGCCGGCCGGAAAAACCGGCCTCGATGGCCATGACCAACACCGCGTCAATGTCATCCAGATATTTATGGATTGCTTCCCAACTGGTTGGACCATCAATGGCCAGACCGATCTCCACATCCAAGCGGTTGCACTCTTCAATATATTCTTCCACCTTCTCCCCTTCCACATGGGCAAAAAACCTTTTGAATCCGCTTTTGGCAAAAGGCTCAATATATTTCAGGGGATCTTTCACCATCAGGTGAAGCTCAAAGTTGACCGATAGGTCATGCCGGACTTGATCCGGCATCCCCTTAGATCCTGAAACAAGTTCAGGATGACACATATGCTTAATAAGAGGCATAAATGGTTGCGGATCAAGAAAAGTGGTGTTGGGAACCAGTGTCCCATCCGCAAGGTCGATCTGCACCCAAGAAACCAAGCCTTCCACTAAACGGATTTTCTTTTCTATCTCGGGAAAATCTTTTTCCAAAATGGCAGGGATGACTTCGGCCATATATTAATAAATTCAAATGACAAAATTCAAATATCAAATCAAGCTCAAAATCCAAAATTCAAATTTATTTTCTATTTATTGCTCCGAAAATCAGACTTAATTCATGAGCTTCTTTCCAGAGAAGGCGTGATTCTTTAATATGTTCAGGAGATGCTTCAACAATCATCCTTAACCAATGCATTGTTTCTTTAGCTTCCTTTTTACAGATTCCAATTTTGCATTTAAAATCTTTTTTTGAATCCGCTCCGTTTGCTTCCATATAATTGGCGCCAATACTGGTCCCGCTTCTTATTAACTGATTAATAATCGGCTTAGTAATAACATTTAAGGGAAGAAGCTTGCAGAATTTAATGATTTGTCGTCCGTATAAGGCAGTTCTTTCTTCAAGATCAAATGTTTTTGTAGTTTGTGTTATTTGAATTTGATTTGTCATTTGTCATTTGAATTTTGAATTTTTTATAGTATATCCTTTCTTCCTCTTGAAAAGCAACTATTTTTATGACCATAATAGAAATAACTATTATGACTAAACACCGAAAATTGAAAATTAAACTCCTGATTGTCTATCTTATTTCTATTTTACCTTTCCTCATCTTCATTTTTTACCTTTTTGACCTCTGGCATGACACACTAAGAATTCAGGCGCTTAGAGAAAATACAGATTTCGCCAAACTGGCAGCAGAATACGTCAAAGAAAGTTTTCAGGTAGGACAAATTACCTCTGATATTATCGCCCAAAATAATTTGTATGACGTTATCGTGAAGGATAAGGAAAACGGCCGCCTGATTTTGAAAGATATCATTGCTAAATTACCGAGCGTCAACAGTATCAATATCATGAATCTTGACGGCTCTTCACTGGCGTTCAGCTTTGACAATCCCAAGCGGGAGGAAGAAATAAATATTCAAACCAAACCTTATTTTCAACAGGCATTAAATACCAAGAAGACCGCCCTTTCCACAGTTATTATCAGCTCTTTTTCGGGTAAAAGGTTGATTATCACCGCCGTACCCCTATTAAGAAATAATGAAACAGTAGCGATAATCACTGCCACTATTGATCTGGAATACCTGAAAAAAGTTACCGAGAATGTTTTGGAAAAGAAGAAACACAGTGACGGGAAAAATACTCTTATGCTTCTGGACGATAAAGGTCAAATTGCTTTTATTACCAACCAGGAATTCCTGAAAGAGGAGGAGCTTGGTCTTTTGTCTGATACACCCTATTTCCGGGAAGCAAGCAAAGGGAAGACTTCTCCTATCGAGAACCAGCTTCTCCCAATTGTCAATACGAGAGTAAACGGGGTAAGCGTCCCGGTCGACCATCAGGGATGGGTCATCCTGCGCGTGGTACCGGTAGAAGAATTATTTGCCCCTCTATTTATGGTACAAAATATGATTTGGCTGATTATTGCTTCCGGACTCTTCTTTGCGGGAGGCCTTTTCTCCTTTTACCTGCGAAAAATAAGGATTGTCTATTGAGTTCGTGTCATTGCGAGGATCCTGAGCTTGTCGAAGGAGCCGTGGCAATCTCTTCCAACTAACGAGAGTAAGAAGATCCCTCCACTCCCCACAAACGTGTAAACCGCCTGTGGTTGGTCGGGATGACGCTTAACGTAGTATATTAATCCCTCAAGCCCTCTTTACTGAACAATAAACTTCTCTTATTTTCCCCCATATTTTTTTACGCTTATTTCTTATAAACACTTGACAATATATTTATATATATACTACATTAATAATAAAGCGATCAAATCTATGCATATACAAATCTATACATGGCTAGCCTTAAATAGAGATACAAAGCTATACATATATAAAAAGCGGAAAGCGTTTAGCGTGAAGCGTTAAGTGAAATAATTTCTTTACGCTTTACCCTTTACACTAATCAATGACTGCCCAAATAAATAAACAGATCTATTCGATAGGCGAAGCCGCCAAGTTTTTAGACAAGTCCGTGATGACTTTGCGGCGGTGGGTAAATGACAATAAGATCACTTGCCTGAAAACTAAGGGAGGATTCCGGAGATTTTCTCATGATGAGTTAGTCCGGGTAAAAAAATTCGGCCCGCTTCCTATTTCTTCGGTACTCACCGCCAATCAAGCTGTTCATGAACTTGGAATCAGCAAACAAACTCTAAGGCGTTGGGGCAAAAAAGGCAAAATTCAGATTTTAAAAGATAATTCTAACCACCTGCTTCTACGAAAAGATGAAGTCGAAAAAGAGGCCCAACCTAAGCTGGCTGATTTTTTCAATCATTCAATTTTCCCCAATGAGTTGCTTCATATGTGCGCAATTGTTTCATCGGCATTTATTTTTCTTTTAATTTTTTTATGGCAATTTAGAGATTTAAGGGTATCCGGTTCTAAATATTCTCTCCCCCGCCCTCTTTCCGGCGCGCTCAGTACGATTGTCGCTCCTTTTTCCAAAACCATGGCCGTAGAAATACAAACCAGTCTTAAACCGGCAGAAGTTATTTTAGCTCAGGCACAATCCGCACCGGCTGCCGCCGCACAAGTAACAGAAAGAGTCACCGTAAATCAGGGAGAGGCGGGAACAAGAGGATTGCAAGGAGAAATAGGGCCGGCAGGTCTACTAGGACCAGCCGGTGAACAGGGAACAATGGGTCCGATGGGTTTGACCGGAAAAGCAGGAACTGCCGGGACTAAGGGAGAAAAAGGAGATGATGGTGATAAAGGAGATGCCGGTGATGCAGGAGCGGCTGGAACTGCCGGTACGGCTGGAAGTGCCGGTTCTATCGGAGCCACCGGAGCGACTGGTGCAGGAGGAAGTGGAGGTGGAGTGGGTGGTGAATCAGGTTCTACCGGAGCCACTGGTGCCTCAGGACCGACCGGAGCAACCGGAGAAACTGGCATTACCGGTCCTACAGGTTCAACCGGAGCCACTGGCGCGGTAGGACCAACGGGAAATACGGGAGCGACAGGTGCTTCCGGACCAACTGGAAGTACTGGAGAAACTGGTTCCACTGGTTCTTCCGGACCAACTGGTGCAACCGGAGCCACTGGAGAAACAGGACCAACGGGAAACACCGGTTCAACAGGAGCTTCAGGTCCGACTGGTTCAACTGGTGCTACCGGACCTCAAGGCTCAACTGGCGGCACTGGAGAAACAGGACCAACGGGAGCGACTGGAGTTATAGGGGCGCAAGGGACAACCGGAGCCACTGGGATTACCGGTCCCACCGGAACCACTGGCGGAACCGGAGCTTCAGGGCCCGCCGGTGCGACGGGAAGCACCGGCGAGGCAGGACCGACTGGAAGTACAGGTTCAACAGGCGCTTCAGGACCAACCGGCTCAACTGGTGCGACCGGACCTCAAGGCTCAACTGGAACTACTGGGGCGGCTGGACCGACAGGTTCAACCGGAGCCACTGGCGCGGTCGGACCAACGGGAACTACTGGTTCCACTGGCGCTTCTGGACCAACCGGAAGTACAGGAGGAACCGGAGAAACAGGGCCGACTGGTTCAACTGGTGCTACTGGACCTCAAGGCTCAACCGGCTCAACCGGTGCTTCAGGACCAACCGGCTCCACTGGTGCGACTGGACCTCAAGGCTCAACCGGCTCAACCGGAGAAACAGGACCAACGGGAGCGACTGGAGTTATAGGGGCACAAGGAACAACCGGAGCCACCGGCATTACCGGACCAACCGGCGGAACCGGAGCTTCAGGTCCGACTGGAAGCACTGGTGGGACAGGTGAAACAGGACCGACAGGCTCAACTGGTTCAACCGGTGTGGCTGGTCCCACTGGAAGTACCGGAGGAACAGGCGCGACAGGAAGTATAGGACCGCAGGGAACAACCGGAGGAACAGGCGCTTCCGGAACTGCCGGTGAAGCGGGTACTAACGGCGGGACAGGAGCAACCGGTGCAGTTGGAGTCACTGGCTCAACTGGTGAAACCGGTCCCACTGGCTCAACTGGTTCAACTGGTGCTGTTGGACCAACCGGAAGTACCGGCTCAACAGGTGAAACAGGACCAACCGGATCTACAGGTTCAACCGGAGTCATGGGACCGACAGGAGCTACAGGAGGAACAGGATCTTCAGGTCCGACCGGAAGTACAGGATCAACAGGAGAAACAGGACCGACAGGTTCAACTGGAGCCACCGGAGCGGTTGGACCAACGGGAACAACCGGCGGAACCGGAGCTTCAGGCGCGGCTGGAAGCACTGGTGGAACAGGTGAAACAGGACCGACAGGCTCAACTGGTTCAACCGGAGCAGTTGGACCAACCGGGGCAACTGGAGGACCTGGCGCTTCCGGAACTGCCGGTGAAGCGGGTACTAACGGCGGGACAGGAGCAACCGGTGCAGTTGGAGTCACTGGCTCAACTGGTGAAACCGGGCCTACCGGATCTACAGGTTCAACCGGAGTCATGGGCCCAACCGGCGCAACTGGTTCAACAGGATCTTCAGGACCGACAGGCAGTACAGGATCAACAGGAGAAACAGGACCGACAGGCAGTACAGGATCAACTGGTGCCGCTGGACCAACAGGAGCCACAGGAGGAACTGGTGCCACTGGTGCGGTCGGTGAAGCTGGTACTGACGGCGGAACAGGAGCCACCGGAGCCACTGGTGCGGCTGGAGTCACTGGTTCAACAGGAGAAACCGGACCTACAGGCTCAACCGGAGTCACTGGGGCAGCCGGACCAACCGGAACCACAGGAAGTACCGGAGCTTCAGGACCGACTGGAAGTACAGGATCAACAGGAGAAACCGGACCTACAGGCTCAACCGGAGCCACTGGGGCAGCCGGACCAACCGGAACCACTGGAAGTACTGGAGCCACCGGAGAAATAGGACCAACCGGAACCACTGGAAGTACTGGCGCTTCAGGACCAACTGGCACTACAGGCGCCACTGGTGAGACTGGACCTACTGGAGCAACCGGAGTCACTGGGGCGGTTGGTCCCACGGGAACGACTGGTTCAACTGGCGCTTCTGGACCAACCGGAACGACTGGTTCAACTGGCGCTTCTGGACCAACCGGAACGACTGGTTCAACCGGAGAAACCGGTCCCACTGGCTCAACTGGAGCAACTGGAGAAACAGGACCGGCCGGTAGTACAGGATCAACGGGCGCTGAAGGTCCAACCGGTTCTACCGGAGGAACAGGCGCTTCCGGACCTCAAGGTCCGGGCGGAGAAATGTATCTTATAGATGGCGGTAATTACCTCTATCCCAACACCACTTACGCGACTGATTTTAATATCCCTTCCGGTAATGTCGGCATCGGGACTACCATTCCGGGAGTAAAATTTGACCTGGTGGAAACCGGCGGCGGCGCCCAAACTGTAGATTTGGCCAATATCTCCGTCAATGTGGCCACCGGCGGTACTTTTGCCGGTGACGCTTTGCAGATTACGATGGATGCGGTGGATGCCGACGGTTATACCGGCAAGGGACTGAAAATAGTGTTGGATGAATCCCAATTATCAGCTAGTGCCTTTCCTATCTGGGTTGAAGACGACGCGGGAGACGAGCTTTTTGACGTTAATCAGTTTGGCTTTGCCAAAAGCAAACGCGGCTATATCTCTTATGACGGCTATATGGGTCAGGAATTTAATGCTGAAATTTCCGCGGTGACTGCTGACAGCCTTGTCTGGGGAGACAACTCTTCATGGATGGCTGACGAGGGTACTTGCCAGTTTGCCGTTATCGAGGGTAATCCTTCTTACAGCCGCCAAAACTCCGTGGCCGTTGCCACCGGCTGTAATGTCTTTATGGGAAGAGCAGCCGCTGATATGACTTCATTTACAGGAGTTGCCAATCTCCCAAGAGTCCTGATGAAAGTCAAGCCCAGCGCGGCTGATGCCAATAATGATACCTGGATAGGGCTTTTTGGGGTTGAACCGGTAACCACCGATACCGAACCAACGGAGGGTATATATTTTACCAATGCCAATGGCGGTACCTGGACAGGCCGGGTTAATCCCGCTTCCGGAAGCACTATTGATGTCACCTGTACCGGCGGCACTATTTCTACTTCCCAATGGGCTCTTTTGGAAATTATTGTTGAAACTCCAACCCGTGTCAGATTCAGAGTGGATGAAAACATCTCAGACGGCATTTCCTGGAGAGATTGCGGTACAGCTGATCCAAGCGGAGTCACCAGCACTTTAGGCGCTGTGGCTCAACTTGGTACCGCAGGCGCAACAACTACCAATCTTGACCTTGATTTTTTCCGGGTCTGGACGGACGACCCGATCATAAACGGCAAGTCACCCCCAACAGGACAGACTACCCTGGTTCCTGAAGAAGACAGTCCGATTGATCCTGTCGCTAGCGCTGATATTGCCGAGGCTTACCTGACTTCGGAAACGGAAGAGCTTCTTCCCGGTACGGTCGTTTCCATAGATAAAGAAGGAGGAATAAAGGTCAAAAAAAGCACTAAGCCTTACGAAAAAAATCTCCTCGGCGTCATCACTACTTCACCTTATCAAGTTTTTGGTGCAGAAAACAGCAAAACCACCAGAGTCGGGCTCTCCGGCCGGGTGCCGGTCAAGGTTAATCTGGAAAACGGGATTATTCTGCCCGGAGATTACCTCACTTCTTCCACAACGACCGGAGAAGCCATGAAAGCGACCAAAGCCGGAACCATCCTCGGTAAAGCGCTTGAAGGATATACCGGTTTGAAAGAAGATGTTGGCGATCCTGAAGATAAAAATAAAATCATAATGTTTATCGCCCCCTCCGCCTATACCGGCGAGTTTGCTACAACTTATGAGAAAAAGGAAGGCGCCGAACTTCTGGCCACGCTTCTGTCCCAAAATGCCGGCCTTCCCCAGGGAACTATTGACGAAAAAGCTCTCACTGATACCCAAATCTTTGCCGACCGGGTAGTAGCGGCTAAAGAGCTGATAGTACCCAAAATTACCGCTGAAAAAATCTTGGCCAAAATCATCTCGCCCTTGCCTTCGGAGAACCTGGAGATAGAGCTTGCCGACGGACAAAATATTATTATTAAAAACACCGATTCCAACAAAGAAACAGTCAGGATTGATTCGCTGGGTAATGCTTATTTTGCCGGCACTTTAACCGCCGGTAAAATCAGAGCAGCACAAATAGAAGGTTTGGATTTTCTGGATTTCGCCAAGATTTCTTCCGCTTCGGCGGCACTGACATTTGACGGAACAACAAAGGAAGGATCTGCTTCCGCAACGCCCGTCAATTTAGGCCATATCATCTTTGAGTCAGGTCAGGCGAATCTTGATATGAAAGTATTGGGAGCTTTTGAGGCAGTAGGGCCTGCTACTTTCCGAAATGAAACTGTTTTTGAAAAACTTACCAGCTTTTTGGGTGAAGTATTTTTGGCAAAACCCGTCTTTAACAAAGACACCGCCGGCTTTGCCCTGATCAAAAAGGGTGAAAGAATGGTCAAAGTGCAATTTGAGAGTGAATATAAAGAAACACCGGTAGTGACGATCGACCGGATCTGGGAAGTAGAAAATGCCACCCTTTCGGTGATTGATGAACTTGACGGCTTCTTCCTGCCGAAATCCGAATATACTATCGCCGGACTCACTACCAAAGGATTTACAATTGTTCTGGAAGAACCGGCGGTGACCGACTTTAAATTCAGCTGGATAACTTTGGCGGTAAGAAATGCTAAAACCTATGAGAACCAAAAACCGGCCGGTCAGAGTACGACTGATACACCAACCCCGTCTACACCCGCGCCTTCTCCTTCTATGGTTATAAATACGCCCACCGCCACTCCCTTGCCCACCAACAGCCCAACAACCGCTCCGCAAACACCAACTTCCTCCCCTACCCCCATCATGCCTACTGCCACTATTTCGCCTACTGCCACTTCCCCGACAATCCAAAAGACGATTACCGTCCTTCCAAACGAACTGGGCTTTGTCAGGCTCCGGGCAGAACCGACTGTTGAAAGCGCGGAGATAGGGTCATTGCCGGTTGGAAAAACCTATCCATACCTTCAAAAAAGTTATGACTGGTACCAAATAGAGACAGATGGCCAGACCGGCTGGGTTTCGGGACTGTATGTGGTAGAAAACTAGAAAAAAACTATTTATAAGAAGAGACGAAGTTGTAAACTATCCGCGAGAGTTCTTTCATGTGCTTTTGGGCCAGCGCATTTTCGGTTTTTTGTTCCATGATGCAAAGGAGATATGGCCGTAAAGGGACGTAAATAATCCCGCAGTCGCTTATTACATCCGTCTTCCCTTCCTTATTTTCAAAAACCCCGATTTTATGAGCTATTTTTATCCCCTGACCAACCCCTGAAACAATCCCTTCGTCAAATTTGCTTTGGGTAAGATAATCAAGAATCTTCTCTGAATCCTCTTTCTTCAAATAAGAGGAAAAATGAAGGCTTTTGAAGATGGTAGAATAATTTTTGACGTTTAGGATGATATCCTGATCTGAGGCTTGTTTAGGAATATCCAATTCATCAAAGACTTCCGTCAAAGCCGGCACACCAACGGTGGCCAGCAGAAGCTGTTTGGCGGTATTGTCTGATTCGATCAGGGCCAGCTTCACCGCTTCCTCAACCGTAACCTTCCCCCCTTCTCCTCTTTGCCAAAGATTCCCCCATTTTTGGTTTAAGTATTCTTTCTTAAGAATCAGCGGCTGGTCAAAACTGAGTTTGCCTTCACTTACCTGTTTATAAACCGCCATGACCAAAGGAACCTTTAAAAGGCTTGCCAATTCCAGATCTTCCTTCTCGTTTATGCCGATGGATACACCTGTCGGAAGATATTCAAAGTACCGCGCGATCTTCAGTTTCGGCTCCAGAATATATTTTTTCAAATCAGTCCGCAGAGCGGTAAAGTTGATAAGGATATCGTTGGGGTCTGCCTGAAAAATCCGTTTGGATAAATAGGGGTAAGAAGATAGAAAGCTTTCCGACGGCTTAAAGATATAATAAATATTGATTAAAATACTGACGGCCAGCAGCGGCCACCCTATATTTTTTATTATTTTCATGTTTAATATAATGTATTATATTTATTAACGGGCAGAAGTCAAACGATGAAAACCTGGTTATTTTTACTCATTTCCATCCTTATAAGCTTCATCCTTTATGGGACGAGTATCAGGGGCGTCTTTGTCTATGATGATTTCAACTGGACAAACAGAAAAGAACTGAAAGACGGAAGCAGCCTGATAAAGTTATGGAAAGAACCTTATATCCCCGGTCTTGAGGAAAACGGCACCTACCGGCCCTTCACTATTTTCTCTTTTGCCCTCAATTTCTCTCTTTTCGGGGAATCTACCGCCAGTTTCCATATCGTCAATATCATCCTCAACGGCCTGGTCATTTTCCTCGTTTATGAGTTGGTAAAAAAACTCTTCGGAAATGAGTTTTTGGCGATAGCAACCGCTCTTTTTTTTGCTTTTATGCCAATCCACAGTGACGCTGTCGCTTTCATCAAATCAAGGGATGAACTTTTACGTTCTGTCCTGATACTATTATCTTGGATGACGTTTCTAAAAGCTAATGCATTAAAACATATCGTAAAGTGGCAATATATCTTAATCTCTCTCATTCTGTATTTTTTCGCGATGCTCGCCAAGGAAACAATCGTTATTGCCCCTTTTCAGTTTTTCGCTGTATTTTTCCTGCTAAATGAAAAAAAAAGGTCCCAAATCCCCAAGCTGGCTGTTTTTTATATTATCGTTTTAATTATATATATGTATATCCGCTTCCTTGTTTTGGGAAATTATGCTTTCGGAACCGATAACCTTGCTTATGCCCTTAATCCCATCAGACTCGTTCCTCTCCTGTCGCGTCTCTGGACTGCCTGCGCGATTGCCTTTTTATACATCAGCAAGGCCTTCGTACCGTGGAATTTGTCCGCCACTTATCACTCTAAATATCTGGAACCTTACTACAATCCATGGCAATCAATGGCTATTCCTTTTGGCATTATCTTCCTTTTAATTTTGATCTTCCTTATTTTATTTAAAAAAACTAGAAGAAGTCCTTTGGGTATCGGCGCTTTGTTTTTTTTATCTTCTTATGCCATTATCTCCAAATTCTTTTTTACAGCAGGAGAAATCATGGCTGAAAGGATGCTTTATTATCCGTCTATCGGCCTGGCCATGATGGCCGGCTTTGTCTTTTTGAAGATATTCCAGCGGAAAAAGCTTCTCGGGATTGCCTTACTGACAGTAGTACTTTTTGTCTATACGGCAATCGTTATCCCCCGCAACTATATCTGGCTCTCCAAAAGAAACTTAGGAGAAAGCATGATTCGAGATGCACCGAAGAGTTTTGAGGGGTATTTCATGATGGCAACGGTTGAGTTTAACGGGAAAAATTTTGAAAAGGCCAAAGAATATGCCAAAAATGCCTATGCTATCGATAAGACTTTCCCCTCTCTTCTTCACTTGATGGGCAGATTAGCAATTGTGGAAAGCCGTTATGATCTGGCGGAACGGCTTCTCCGTAAATCCCTAACGAGGCAAACTAAAGTGGAGATTACTAAATATCTTGCTTATGCTATTGCCAAACAGGGAAGATATGAAGAAAGCCAACAGCTGCTTCTGCACAACATTAAAGAATATCAGGACGATAAGCAGGCAAAAACCCTTCTGGGGATAAATTATCTTAAGCTGGGACAGAAGGATAAAGCGCAGGAATACCTGAAATGGGATGAGGATACCAATCAATTTGAAGAACAGCAAATCCTGGATAATTTCTGAAAGATACGACAACTTCTTGTTGCTTCAGTAATTACTTAGTATAATTGGAATAATTAAGATGATACAATTTCTAAAACTTAAAAGCAGCATTATTGTAATTATTATCCTTGCTACTCTTTTGATTTTGACCACTACCGGAGCGGCAGTCTACTTCTACTTCCAATACCAGGCGACTGCAAAACTACTGCCCGGCAAAACTGCTGCTGTTGATGAGTCTAAAAAGATTATCGAAATGGTAGGAAAACTTATCCAGCTTCCTGAGAATGAACAACCATCTGTGGCCACCGTGACCGATCCGGAAAAGCTGAAAGACCAGCCATTTTTTGCCCGCGCCAAAACAGGAGATAAAGTCTTGATTTTCAACAATGCCAAAAAGGCTATTCTCTATGATCCGATCGCCAATAAAATCATTGATGTTTCGCCAATTAATATCAATACCAGTTCCCCATCTGCCAATTTAGCCAACAAGACGCCCACGCCGATGCCTTTGAAAATTGCCCTTTACAACGGAACGGACGTTGTCGGCATAACCGCGAGGGTCGAAAAAGAATTGAAAGATAAAATCGACAATATTGACATCCCGATAAAAGAAAACGCTAAGAAAAAAGACTATCCTGATACTCTAATTATTGATTTAATCGGCAATAAGCCACAGGTGGTCGAACAATTGGCCAAAGTCCTCAAAGGAAAAATTTCAACACTCCCTGATGGTGAAGTCGGTACCAATTTAGCGGAAATAATGATTATCGTCGGGGCGGACAAAAAGTAAGAATTTACTCCATTCAATTTATCCTATAGATTTCTTTTTTATGTCTTTATGTCTTTTCCAACTATATACACCGTTACTACGGTCTTTTATTCTTCAGCAAATAATATAATCTTAATATTCTTTATTTAAGTTATATTTTCTGAACAAAATTTAACTGCAAATTTCAATTAACAATCTACAGGAATAATATAACTTGTAAAACATAAACCGATACTCCACTTAGACTAGTATATATATACTTGACAACATACTACTAAATATATTACTTTAATAATAACATCCTGCCTATGCATTGGTTAACCTATGCATAGGTATACAGAACATGCCTGCCCAACCTGCTAAAACCGATAAACAGATACCGATCCGCAAAGCGGCTCAATTCCTAAATATCTCCATGGATACCATAAGACGCTGGGATAAAAACGGTACCCTTCACTCAATAAGACCAAACGGGAAAGAGAGATATTTCCTTTTAGATGAGCTTGAAAAAGTCAAAAATGCTCAAACCACTAAAACCACGAGTAAAAAACTGGTTCCCATCAGTGAAGCGGCTGAGATTCTGGAAGTTTCCATTGATACCATCCGCCGCTGGGATAAGAAAAGGATTTTACATTCGAGCCGCCCGGATGGTAAAGACAGATACTTTTCCGCTGAAGAGCTGGAAAAGGTTAAATTCTCCCAACCGCTCACCATCTCTGAAACATCTTCCCGTCTGGGTATTTCTCCAACCACTTTAAGAAGACTCGAAAATAAAAGGCTTATAGTACCACAAAGAAACAGTAACGGTGAAAGAGTTTATACCCATGATTGTCTGGAAAATTTTCTTCATTCCGAATATTTTTTACGGCAAAAAAAAGTAGAAGAAGAAATACTGGAACCTTTAGTCAAATCTCAAAAAACCAAGGAAAGTGTGCATGAACTGACTTCCGAAAAAATCGAGCAAAATATCTTAAATACGATTGTCAGGGAAACCAAAGTCCACGTGGCTAAACTTCAAATTCTCCAAAATATATTATATCTATCCTTTTTAGTCTTTCTTTCTGCCTTTATCCTGATAATTACTTTTACTACCGTATTATTCCTGCTGTCGACAACGGACGCGGCGAAATTATTTAACTTTAAGATAAAATCATCAACCTCACAAACGCCAAAAAGTCAAGTTCTTGGGATGGTAAAGGAGCCATATTCACCTTTTCTTGCGACTGCCTCTGGTAAAGAAAAAAAAAACGGCTTGGTCTTAAGTGCTGCTATCTCTAATTTTTTCCAACCACAAGCTAAAACCTCTGTAAAACTGTTGCGGGTCATCAAACCGGAAACCGTCGAGGGGATAATCTTACCGGAAGAAGAAATCGGTCCCGGCGCTCCCGGTCCGGCTGGACCACCCGGATCAAAAGGAGATGAGGGACCAGCCGGAACTCCCGGTAAAGAGGGACCTATGGGGCCGATGGGTTTAACCGGACTGGCAGGTGTAGCAGGAACCAAAGGTGAAAAAGGAGATAAAGGTGATAAAGGAGCAGATGGAGTTGATGGTGCAAATGGGGCAGCCGGTGCAGATGGAGCAGCCGGAGCGGCCGGTAGCGCTGGATCAATCGGTGCCACCGGTGGCACCGGAACGGGTGGTGGCGGGGGTGGAGGATCAGGTACTACCGGAGCCACTGGTGAAACCGGACCAACAGGACTAACTGGAGCAACCGGACCGGCCGGACCAACCGGCTCGACTGGTTCTACGGGAACGGTTGGACCTACGGGAAGTACCGGAGGAACTGGCCAAACCGGACCCACTGGAAGTACCGGAGGAACAGGTTCCACTGGTGCTTTAGGACCGACTGGATCAACCGGAGCCACCGGTATTACTGGACCTACTGGTTCTACTGGGGCAACAGGAATAATCGGGGCTACTGGTCCGACCGGAAGTACAGGAGGCACTGGTGAAACAGGACCAACCGGAAGTACAGGTTCAACTGGTGCTGCCGGACCAACGGGGGCAACCGGCGGGACAGGAGCAACAGGA
>JALHWS010000144.1 GCA_022866885.1 Candidatus Microgenomates bacterium
GTTTAAGGAGATTTGTTGACAAGTAATCATTAGCCGGTATTTTAAAACAAACTCATCTGTTCTTTAGTGTCCTTCTTTTCTTCCTTGTCTACCGCTTTCCAGATTTTTACTTTCCCGAAAACCCCGTCATACCCCGGGTCAACCGTCATGTCGTTGTTTATTACTTTTTCAATCGCCTCTCCCACTCTTTCTCCGGAAATGTTTTTTATTTTATTGATGTCTATATTCAACAGAACCTCAAACTCTCCACCAAAACCATCAGTTAACTTTTTGTACTCATTTTGGACTACTTGTCCGGTCGGCATGCCACCTAATGCTTCACTTAAAATCTCCTGCAAAGGCACCAACATCACATAAGGAGGTCTTGATGGTTGAGTCGAACTCTCAGTTATTTTGATACTGTTTTTTCCTTCTGATAACTGTTTATTGACAACTGATAACTTTAATTCCTCTTCACTTCTTTTCGCTAACTGTTCCACCCGGTGCATTACCCCAATCGTCAGCTTTTTTCCGCAGACCGGACAGACGACGCCTTTTTTCTTGGTCTCCTCGGGCGTCTGCTTTATCCCGCAATTTCGGTGTCCCGTCCAGTGGTATTTCCCCTCTTCCGGATGGAATTCGATAGTATAAGCGATTTTATTAGCGTTTACGCTTTCACCTCGATTTATAATCGCCTCGCGAATTGCCTTATAACTCAACTCCGCCAGCTCAAATACCGTCGCTTCCCGCCCCAATTTCGGCCCTGAATGGGCGTCTGAGGAAGAGACGATTGACCGGCTGTCCAGCTCTTTTATCCGCCAGTTCATGGCCGGATCGCTGGAAAGGCCGGTTTCCACGGCATAAATGTATTTGGCGTATGAACCGAAACATTCATCTATAGAGTCAAAGCCTGATTCGGAGCCATATAGAGAGAACCACGGCGTCCAGATGTGACAAGGAACTATCAAACAGGACGGATCAATCGAGAGGACTAATTCCGCTATTTGGATACTGGTCAAACCGACTATCGGCCGGCCATCGGAGGACAGGTTTGCCCCGCGATTGAGAAGTTCTTTATTGACCTTATCAGCGGTGGCAATTGACGGCGACCAAATCAGGTTATGGATTCTCCGCAGTCTTCCCCCTTGCGAGTAAATAGAACTAATCTCCGTCGTCAGAAGGAACAACGGATCAGTATTATTAGAATTATTTTTATCGATGTTCCATTTTGATTTAATATTTTCTTCTTCATTATTCTTAATTCCTGATTCATAATTCTTAATTCTTAATAACCCTGTCCCCATTTCCTCCAGATTCTGTTTAATCTCCCTGATCCAGAGAGGATGCGTCCAGTCACCGGTAGTCATCAGCGTTATCCCCTTTCTTTTCGCCCACTCCCAGATGAAAGGTATTGTCATTTGCGGGGAAACCGCCCGGGAATATTTGGAGTGGATGTGAAGGTCTGCGATAACTTGCATATTGATGATAATTATTCCAACAATTTGTTAATTTTTTTCTCCAGATCTTCAATTCCCTTCAGATAGGTATCCAGTTTGGTCAGATCGATTTTTTTCTTCTTATCGATCTTATGTGCGTCTCCGCCCATGGGATAATCAAAGATTTTCTGGGTAATTGGTCCTTTGAGCGCAGTCCATATCAGAGATTTGGCGCATTTCCGAAGTGCCGGCAGTGTTCCGATGCTCCTGAACCTTCGCAGGGACCAAACCACTTGAGGTTCTTTGAGAATTGTCACTTCAACACCTTTCTTTTTGGCCATCAAAGCCAACTCAAAATCTTCACTAATAAAAATATCTTCCCGAAAGCCCTTTATCTTTTTAAAAATTTCTTTTTTGATGATCGTGTTATAACCACCGGCATAGGGCCTATTGATACCTTTTGCCAGTTCCTGAAACAAATTGGATGCCAAAACCATCAGTTTATCTCCCGTGTCATCGCTATCCGGACGGATCCAAGTCGTCGCAAAGGGAAAATTACGCTTTACCGCTTCGATATGCAGCTCTTCCAGGAATGTCGGGTCAATATCACAATCAGCGTCCAAAAAAACCAGGTATTTCCCACGGGCGCGATCTGCTCCCAGATTCCTTTGATGGCTGACATTTCTTTTTTCGCTTGTGA
>JALHWS010000145.1 GCA_022866885.1 Candidatus Microgenomates bacterium
GAAACAAGCGCCAAATATGGCATGTATTACACAAAATGGGATTATACTATTCCCACTGATGGTGCGGGTGAGATGAACTATCGGATATGGGTGGATATTGCTTGCGGGTATATTACAGCCCAGAATACATCCGGCGTACAAGTAATGGGTATAACGACAGAAATACCTTCCTTTTTTACCTCAATTAAAAAATGGATATCAAATCTCTTTATAAGAGATAAGGTAAAAGGCGTTGAGTCCAGTACAGTATTGGCTCCAAAAGGAAGTACGCTTAAACTGGGAACGTTTTATCCCGCTACGGATATATCCAAAGGCTGCCACGAGGCAACTTTTAATTTAAAATATTGATCTACATATTACCTGTGAAAGCCTTCTGATGGTTCTTTATTTTTCTTCTCTGGCAAATGCTACGGCAATGGCTCTTCCGATACCGGTTGAAGCTCCGGTAACAACGGTAAATTTATCTTTCATTATAATAATTATATTATTTACTTCCTCCCACAGCCATAGCAATATCCCTTGTGAACACAAATAATACCACCACATCAGGAAAATATCAGTTATACTACTTGACATATAGGTACTATTTGAGTATTATATAGGTAGTTATTTCTCTTTTATGCTTACTCCATATTTCACCATTACTCCTGAACTAAGCAAAAATTTGGAAGCTATTGGTGCGACTTTTGGTTATTTTAAGGCTGTAACTGTACCCGAAGATTACAGAAAAGAATTTGTTTCCAAAATCACCGCTGAAACCGTCCACGCCTCAACAGCCATAGAAGGCAATACCTTGACCGAAAAACAGGTACAAGAAGTATTGCAGGGTAAAAAGATACCTGCCGAAAAGATAGATATCCAGGAGGTATTAAATTACAATAAAGCCTTATATTTTATTGAGCAACTTACAAAAGAGAAAAAAGCCAATATTTCTGAAGAATTAATAAAGAGAATCAATGTGATGGTTCTTAAAGGAATCAAGGATGATATCGCAGGAAAATACCGTATAAAGCAGGTTATAGTTGGTGATTATCTTCCTCCACAATATTCCAAAGTCCCTGTATTAATGAGAGAGTTTATACAATGGATCAATAACCCTCAACCGCTACATCTTTCTCCTATTCTTTATACAGGCATCGGACATTATCAACTTGTAGCTATACATCCTTTTGAAGATGGAAACGGAAGAACAACCAGAATATTAACGACTTTGATGCTCATGAAATACGGTTATGATATGACAAGTTTTTTTGCTCTGGAGAGCTACTACAACAGAAACAGAAAGGCATACTATGAAGCCTTAAATTCGGCTGATAAGTACCGCGTAGAGCAAAAGCCAGATTTAACCGGATGGCTTGAATATTACACGGCAGGTATGTTGATAGAGGCAGAGCGGGCTAAATCACGTATAGAAGAAATACTTGAGAAGAAAAAGATATTAACAGGTAAAGTTTGGTTAACTGACATACAACTGAAAATACTCAAACTCACCATAAAAAAAGAAACAGCAAAAACCGCGGACTATTTAATAATCTCAAAATTAAGCAGGAAAGGCACGTATAATGCATTGGAAAAACTGGTACAACTGGGACTCATCAAAAGAACGGGTGAGAAAAAAGGCGCATATTATATGATTACGGAGAAGGGATTAGAATACGTCAGATAAATCGTATACAAAGACAACCCGTTACGTTGGAACTTACTGTACTCTTACCGCCATTTTTCTCATATTAATTTATAATACGTTGCCCTGCCTTTACCAAATCTTTTGATTAATCCCAAATCCTGAAGCTTCTTGAAATCTAACGTTCTGGTGGCTTTAGCCCGTTTGGTAATTCCGGCATAGTCTGCATCCCTGATAAAACCATTTTTATCGAGATATCCAATAATTTCCCGGTGGAATGGTTTAAGTTTTTTCTCCGGAGTCAGGGAAACCAATTCCAGTTCTTTTTTCACCCTGACCAGTTCGTCAATAATTCCTTCCGTAAAATATTCCAACCAGACTGTATAATCGATTTTCCCGGAAAGATCATAATAATTACCGTATTCCCCGACCATCTGGAAATACTTGGTAACATTCTTGTTGTAATAATTCTCAAAACTGAAAAGGCTGAAAGTATCAAGACCCATCCGGGCCAGTATAACTTTGGTCATCAGCCTGACCGTCCGGCCGTTACCGTCCATAAAAGGATGGATAATCACAAACTGCTTATGGAATATCCCGGCTAGAATTAAGGGGTCTGTTGACTCACTTGTTTTAACAAATTCAAATAAGTCAATCATAAGATTCCCGACATTTTTGGCGTCCGGTGGCCAGTAAACAGTCTTTCCTATTTTGGGATCATTGACAAATACCGGATCGCTTCTGAATTTCCCCAGACTTTCTAAGGAAACCAACTTGTCCATGACTTTACTATGTATTTTGAATACCAGATCAGTCTCAAATGCTTGCTTGATTTTTGATGTATAGTTACCCAACCAAACAAGGGCTTCGTTGTAATTTAAAACTTCCTGTTCGCTGTTTCTGATATTCTCCGGCCTGTTTTTGAGAATGATTTTAACGTCTGTCAAAGGCAGCGGGTTACCTTCAATACTGGTGGAAGCAAAACTTGAGACTATCCGAGCTTCTCTCTCCAGTTTCATCAAAACGGTGCGTGGATATTTAACTGAATTCAGTTCCGCTGTGAGAATGCCAATTTTCTTTATATTGGCTAAAAGCTTATCGGTGATCTTATATTTCGGATTAAACATATTTATCCTGAGTCCGCCAGTTGGCGGATCGAAGGATAGGCGAATTATAGTCGATTATTAGTCGATTTACAAGCGAAGTGAGATTACTTTCCCCCTCGTGCGGAAAACGTGGGTTTACACTGAGTAAAATCGAAGTGACGATGTTGGAATATTTTGCGCTCAATTTGGACTTTCCAGACTGCATATTTGTAACCATAAATAAGCAAATTTATGATTTCACTGCTTCTACTATGACATAGCGAAAAATATCATCCTTTACATTTTTGTATGCCTCTACAGCACATGTTGCATTTATAAAAATCTTTTGTAGTTTCAACAGCTTAATAATTGGATAAACGAGGAAAGCTAGATAATAGAAAAATTTCAGCCCTGGCAGCACTTCCTGTGTAATATCTGTAACAGATACAGTAGTGAAACCTGCCTCTTTCATGATATTGGGGAAACTTCCATGAATAAAATGAGAGAAGCTGTGCATTCCTGACACTTTATTTACGAGTGTCGCCATTTCTTTTTGTTGCTTTGTTAATAGTTTTTGTGGTGCCATAGTGTATTCAAAGAGGACAATTTTTCCATGCGGTTTTAATATTCGATGAAATTCTCTTAGCGCTTTTATATAATTTTGTGCATGAACAAGAGTCTCGAGAGTATAAACACCATCAAATGTACTGTCAGAATAGGTTAGATGTTCATAGTTCATGATATGGAAATTTACTTTTTCTTTCACGCCTTCTTTTTGTGACTTTTTCTTTGCGCTCGTAATATTGAAATCCAAAAGATCTACCCCCGCGACGTGATAGTGATAGTGCTGTGCTAGGTAAATAGCGGTGTAACCTTCTCCGCAACCCGCATCAAGAAGATAAGAGTGCTTGGGCAATTTAATAGTCTCAGCAAGTTTATCAATCATAAGAATCTGCGCTTTCCATAAGGAAATAGGTTTTTTATCTTGAGGATAATATCCAAAGTGTTTAATTCCTCTTAATAGGAATCCATACCCGAGTCTTGATTCAACAGAGTGGTAATAATTAATTATTTGTTGTTGTGGACTAACTCTCTTCATGATTGTATTTTACATTACTAAGCCGCAAATGAAAATTATTATTTCTTCTTAACAACTAAAATTAATATCATGTCTCAACGCTTGGTTTTCTTTCTTCTCTTTATATACCTCTTTTTTATCCTTAAAATAAATCATAAAATAAACTCATGAAGACTAAAAATAAAATACTGATTAATGAAAAAATGGTGGAAGAAGGCTATGCCAAAGTGGAAACATTTGAAAAAATGCGAAAACCAATGCTTTTTGAACAACTTCTCCAAGCGGAAACATGGGCAAAAGACCATCACAATGGCATGTGGCTGGATGAATGGATGAGGTAAATTTGTTATAATTGAATTGGTTTGTTTGGAGAGGTCGCATAGTGGTCCATTGCTGGAGGTTGCTAACCTCCTGAGCTGAATAAGCTCACGCGGGTTCAAATCCCGCCCTCTCCGCCATTGTAAAATAGCCCCATTTTTAGAATGTAGGTAGGAAGTATTATTTTGGAACTTCTGCTATAATATTTTCATTATTACTTCTTTCTTAATATTATTCTTATCATATGAATAAATACGTAATATTTTCTATTCTGTTGCTCGTAGTAATAATTATTGGGTTGCTCCTATCAACACGTATGAATCCTAATTGTACGGGATTTCTGGAAGAAGGAAATGTTTTTAATGTTGATCCTCATTGTTGTTTCCCATTAAAAGAGAGTTGTCTTAAGTTTGGTGATGCTTGTGTTAAAAATGGGGGATTTGTTTGCAGTATTTTTTAGATGATTTGATTTGAAAAACGTTCCAACATCGTCCCACGCTCTCCGCAAATTCCTGAAGTCTATTTATAGTAAAAGAAAATGAGAGAGTGGAATATTAACTGCTGTTTTACTTTCGTTTATTAATAATGGTGAGCGTGATACAACTAATCCGTATTTAGATTTTACACGTTTGGCTGTGTTATTTATTTGAGTAAACCCCTTTTCTCCGTATCCTACCTCTAATATAATATTCTGCTCAAATAAACGGATTATAAAATCAGCTCCACCCGCTGCACTATCATAGGTAAGTGAGGCGTTTTTATTAACCAGACACCTTGTAAGATAAAGTCCTACCGTATCCTCCAATAACTTCCCCATATACGTGTCTTGCCCAATGATATTCCCTACAAAGTTATAGTACATTGACCTAAAAGCCGGAGAAGCAAAAAGATATTTCGACGGCTTTCTCACTTGAGTTGCATGAGCTCCGTAAGGAAATACTCTAAGCACTGTTTCTGTTTTCTCCAGCACATTTAATACCTGGGTAAGAGTTAATCTATCTATATCTAAATCGGGAGCTAAATTAGTAACGCTTAAAATATCGGTGGCGGCAACCGTATATAGAATCTCAGGAATCTTTGAGATAATTTCATTTCTAAACTGTCCAAGCTGGGCTATATCCATACTTACCACTCTGTCTAATATCTTTTTTATCTGGTCATAAACCAATCCTTCATTTTTCAGCTTCACGGCAAACGGTAATGTTCCATATTTCATATACCTGTCTACCTCCAATCTTTCAATACCTGTCCAATACCGTCTTACAACATTTTCCAGTATTTTTATTTGGGTAAATACTTCTTCAGCCGTATTTGATTCGAAGACGGCCTTTCTTAATTTACCGGATAATCCTTTTATTTCAAACTTATTATTTTTGATTTTGATAAATTCTGTAAAACTCATCGGATATAGCTTTTCAAAAATCACCCGTCTTGCTACGTCGGGATTAGTCTGAAGCGTGACAGCAGATGAACCAGTAGCAAAGATGAAGACTTTTTTTGACCTGTCAAATATTGTTTTAAGGGTGATTGCCCATTTACTGTCATATTGTACTTCATCAAGAAAAAGTACCACCGGTTTATCCAGTCTTTCAAAGACGCTTCCCAAAATTTCTTCATAAACGGATAATACATCAGAAAGTGTGACGCCTATAATTTGGGTTATTTGGTCTACTGATAGAAAAAGTTTATTTATTTCTGTTTGAACAGTTTCGAAGTAAAGTTGAGAAAGAAGAGTAGTCTTTCCCACGCCCCGGAATCCGGATAACGCTAACCAACGAATCTCCGTATTACCTTCAAGGAAATCATTATAATATTTATTTAGCTTCACATAACAATTACGCTTAGGATTTTTGTTGTTTTGTTCGTCATATACATAGGCTCTAGCCCTGAAGTCTGCCTGTGCTATTTGTTCCTGAAGATATTTAAGAATAAGGTCTTTCTTATCGGTAGTCATATCACTAGTACTGTATTTCGTGAATATTCCGGTATAAAGATTTTTATCCGAACCTTTGTACCGATCTATCACAACATTGATAACGCCGCGAAATTAACGAAATACAGTACTAGTATATTACGCCATACTAGAATAGTCAACTACTAGTATATTATACTATACTAGAGCTCTAAAACATGTCATTTAGCCTTGTAATTAGGGAGTTTACTAGTTTTTCCTTGTACTTATATATATAGATAAACGTGATCTTGTAAAGTAACCGGACTGGATTAACCGTGTGCCAGGACGATGCCCCAAACTTTTTTTGCTCCTGCCTGTTTCAAAACAGAAGCGCATTCGTTGATGGTGGCGAAGGTGGTAGCTACGTCGTCGACTAAACCGATTGTTTTACCGCGAAGCGGTCCATTTTGGCTGCAGACAAAAACATTTTTGATGTTATCCAACCGTTTTTCCCGCTTCAAATCCGCCTGCGGTTTAGTGTATCTGATCCGTTTGAGAATGTTGTTTTTAACCGGAATCCCTAATTTTTTCCCTAATGATTTAGCCAGCAGGAAACTTTGGTTAAATCCCCTTTCCTTTTCTCTGCGGGCGTGAAGAGGAACCGGGATTAACAAATCCAGCTTCGGTATTGTCTTTGGATAAGACTCAAATAAAAGCAAGGATAATTCCGTCACCAGATCGCTCACCTGTCGGTATTTCAGAAGATGAATGGCTTGCTTGATCACTCCCTGATAATGGCAGGCGGCAAACATGCCGTCCATCCGATACCTTCCCCGGCAATACGGATGAGTAATGCCGTCAATGGCCGACTTTGTGCAAACCGGACAAAGTTGATGTTGGATAAATTTGATCTTTGGGAAACAGCGGGAACAAATATATTTTCCGATCCGGCCGCAGGATACGCATCGGCGGGGAAATAAAAGGTCGAGAAGAATCATTGTGGTGAAACGTAATAAGTTCTTCGAACTTAAACGTTCCAACCACGTTTAAATTCTCCGTGCGAATTTATTACGTGGTGGAGACGGAGAGAAGTGATCTCTCGTCCAAAGAAGGTTCCCTTAAACGTCTACAAGCTTAGTCAGTCGGCTAAAAGCGTGGTTTCAACTGACAAAAACATATTCACGCAGTATTGGTCTAAATCCTCCGAAGTTAATTGACCGATTTAACTCCTGGCGTCCCGACTGAGTTTACACCTATTACCCTTCATCGGGAGAAAGAAATAATAGATGCGACCTTATACACCCAAAGCTAATTGAGGTCGAGCAAATGCTCCAAGCTGAGCAAGAATTGAATCTCGCTCGGCAAGAAGTGCTTGTCTGCTTGATTTATTAGCAGTTATTTTTTAGTACCTTTTTGCGACCTAGTACCATCGTCGGCTTGCAATTTAAAAGAGCTTTTCTCTGTCGATCAATACGTCCCCATTAGAAACAGTTGACGAACAAAGAGAGTCTACTGTTTCTTATGCCCGTCGAAGCGAACATTCGGCTGCGAGGACGTAGACCTCGAGACGAATTTGAGCGTAGGCGGGCTATTTACTTCTTAACTCTCTCTGCGTGGCTCTATCAAGATCTTTTTTCTTTATCTTTTCCCTTTTTTCGTACTCTCTTTTCCCTTTGGCTAAAGCGATTTTCAGCTTGATAAATCCATGCGCATTATAACATTCCAGGGGTATCAGGGTCAAACGGGCTGTAGCCAGTTTGTTTTTCAGATTAAGGATCTCTCTTTTGTGCAGGAGAAGCTTACGGGAACGCTTGGAATCATAGCCCTCCGGACGGGCAAAGGGATAGGGAAAAATCTGGGCGTTCACCAGATAGATCTCACCCCCCACTACTTTCACAAAAGACCCTTCCAAAGACATCCGCTCGCCTTTGACGGATTTGACCTCCGGACCCGTCAAATGAATCCCCGCTTCCAGGGTCTCCAAAATCTGATAATCATGGGTGGCTCGACGGTTTAAGATTGTCATTTTAAATCAATCCCATATATTTTACTGCCGATGAGGACAAAAATCTTTTTTTCCTCTTCTGAAGAAATTATATCATCGGCTTTCTTCAAATCATCCCATTGGTATTGAGACTGATACTCCCCTTCTTTATTGAAGACTATGATTCTTGATAAAGTCTTGTCCAGAATATAGATATTTTTATCCAAGTCGCCGGTGGTCATGACCGACATGTTTTGGATAGTATCGGCAAAGCTTTTCATGGCAAACTGTTCGCCCAAACCTCTGGTAAATTTGAGAATTTCATTGACTCCGGCCACCCATACCGATCCGTCTATCACCAAACTTGCGGCCTCGCCAAAGTTCGCCCGGACATCGGGATTTAAATAATTGCTTCTACCGGAAAAGCCGAAGTCAGTGGCAATATATTTCCAGATGGCGTTGTTTTTCTTGTCCAGTAGATATAGGTTGCCGCCGAAACTGCAAAGGGACGCAATCTCTCCCCACTTTTCGTCCGGTTTGATCAAAACTTTAGCAGTCTTCCCCTCCACGTCAATCCCGATAATCCCGTCACTGTTTAGAAGATAAATCATTTTTCCGTGATTGGTAATCAGTTTGGCGTCCTTTACTGCTTCGCTTCCGGCTACGATC
>JALHWS010000146.1 GCA_022866885.1 Candidatus Microgenomates bacterium
CAAAAGCAGGTTATTACACCCCTGTCCCCGGCGGCGTGGGTCCAGTAAATGTAGCGTGCCTATTTGACAATCTGATAACCCACCTCTTATAATTCCCTCCTGTATGTCATTACATGTTTCTGGAATAATATATACTGCCGACCAACAAGAACCCCATGAAGTTGATCTTTTCCTTGATGGACCTTTTGAGCATCAGATTTTTTATTTCCAAAGAGATCGAAGAATAGATTCTGGAGTTATTGCTACTAATTTAGATAATGTAGAAGATAATAATCCACCTGAAGGCCACGGACTTCTCCTTATTCCTTCAGACCCGGATTTGTTGATTAACGGACAAAGAATAACACAAGAGCATCCAACTACACCTATAAATTTTAGTCCCCAACTCAAGGAAGTGACAATTGAAGATCCAAAACACAAACTAGTACTACATATTGCTTCCGAAGCAAAAGAAAGATGGATTGAATCTTATCTCCGATGAAACTTATTATGGATCTCTTTAAGCTGCGGATCCGCTATTACCGGCCACCCCTTTCGAATAAAATTGCACTCATTTGTAATCCTCTTGGCACCTCTGCTATCGCATTTAATCCTTTCATTTGTTCTTCAGTCATATAACAAGCATATAAACAACCAGGACATTTTCTAGTGACATCAGTAAAAGTCGGATCTAATAGTTCAACTGTAATCCCGGACGTCATACTTAAAATATTTTTTTGCCGTGGAAATTCCTGACAAGGACCAATAAATCCGTCTGAATCCAGTGTAACCGTTCCTCTTCTGCCACCTTCAATACCACGAAAATGAGGAGAACAATGCCATAAAGCGGTCTGACCACCAGTGGTATTTGAAGCTAAAGCAAATAAGGTGTTTAAAGTACCAAAGCTCGCGGTAATTCTTCCTGTTTTCAATTTTTGCCAGGCTAACCATGGTACGATTTCCTTTATTTGTTTGGGAGAAGGTATATCGTCTATATCCGCTCCTGAAAAAGATCCCCCATCTCTTTCGGGTGAACAAACTACCGGACTGAGAAAAAAGCCTTGGCCAATAACTCTTCTAGTCAATCTCTTAAAATCTTCAGGATCAGTTTGGCGACTAATAACGGAATTTATTACAGCTACTATTCCCTGTCCTTTTGCCATAGCTAAATTAGCTAATGCTAAGCTTAGATCCCCTTTATCGTTATTACCACTATCAACTGAAACGCTTAAATATCTTAATCCGGCCTGACCTAATCGTGTTATTGATTCATTATTTAATCTGTTTCCATTTGTTACTACTTGTACTATAAAACCCGCATTTGTTGCGTCTTCTACAGCCCCAACTAATAATTTTTCATCCAGCAAAGGTTCACCTCCAATTATTCCTAACATTGGGTGTTCAACAGATAGTCTTTTCAATGAAGCAAGCACCTGTTTACGCTGATCACTAGACATCACTCTGGTAGGATGTTGCGTTGTTGCGCAATACTCGCAACTTAAATCACATCCATGCTGCAAATACCAATTTACATAACGGAGCTTTCCTGGATCAGGAGATATAACCGATCTTATTGCGTCTGAACGGGAAAAATTAGATAGAGATTCAGTAGTATTCATTAAATAAATAATTATCTTCTGTGAAACTTATTGTGGATCTCCTTAAGCTGCGGATTGGTCACATGAGTATAGATTTGGGTGGTCGAGATGTTTTTATGGCCGAGCATTTCCTGGATAGCGCGAAGGTCAGCCCCGGCGGACAAAAGGTCAGTGGCAAAGCTATGGCGCAGTCCATGCGGGGTAATTTTGATCGGCAAACGGGCTTTTTTGACGTATTTCTCAACAATCCGCTGGACCGATCGGACGGTCAATCTTAACTTTTCTCCGGTTTTATCGGCTTCGGCTTTTTTCCCTGCGTATCTGATAAATAAAGGTTTATAATCATCTTCCCTCTGAGACAGATGTTTTTTCAACCAGTAAACCGAGGATTCCGATAAGAAAACTACCCGGGCTCTTCCGCCTTTGCCTATAACTCCAAACTCACGAGTCTCCAAATTTACGCTGTCTCTGTTTAACTTCACGATTTCGCTGACCCGAAGACC
>JALHWS010000147.1 GCA_022866885.1 Candidatus Microgenomates bacterium
GATTATTTATTTACCGGCGGTTTCCCCAATGTCATCAATGAGTATTTCAGCCGCGGCTTCATCAGTTCCGAAACCTATGAAACATATATCACATGGATTGAAGGAGATATCGAAAAAGAAGGGAGATCACCGGACAATGCCTATCGTCTGCTCGCCCAAATTCATGCCAACCTGGGCAGCCGGGTAAGCTATACGGAGCTGGCCAGAAACGCCGTTCTTTCCTCCCAAAAAACCGTCCAGGAGTATCTGGAAATTTTAAGGATGATGTTTGTTGTTTTTGAAACGGAATTTTATTCGCTGGATCAAAAACGGGCGGATCCCAAAAAGAATAAAAAAATCTATTTTACCGATCCTTTCATCCACAACTGCCTCATGGCTAAAGAAAAAGGTTTTCTGGATGACGCTTTTTCCTACACCGGAAAGGTTTTATTGAGCCGGGAGCATCAGGAGTCGCGTTTTGAAGAAACAGCAGGAGATAATTTATATCCAGCTTATGCTAAATTTTATTACGGAAACTACGGCACCCGCGGCAACGAAATTGATTTTGTGGGTCTCAGAAGAGGAAAATATGATCTTCTGGAGGTAAAAAGAGGACAGAATATTGAGTTGAAAAAGTATGAAGGGGTGCGAAATGTTACTGTCATCACTTATGATTTCGAAAAAAAGCACTCTTCAATAAAGATTTTACCGTTTTATAAGTATTTTTTGTCGGATGCTTCACCGACGGCCGGATGAGCTTAAGCGCATACTAAAGTCCGCTACTCCAAAACTTGCGCCACTCTCCGTTCCTTCTTGACAGGCTGATATTTTTACCTCTATAAATAGATAAGGCTAATTATTTTCATGAAAAAAAAGCTGCTCATCGTTGTTTTGTTGTTAATTCTTTTTCTGCTGCCGGTGGCCCTATATGCTTTGAAAAACGCTCCTGCCGATACCCGCTCCAAAGCAAGTAATCCCAATATCCTTCCGCAAAATATCACCATCACCAATCTTAACGCTGAAGGCTTCACCGTCAACTGGCTGACAACCAAACTAACCACCGGTAAAGTCTATTATGCTAAAAAGGCAGATTTTGACCGGATCAAGACAACTAATATGATAGCGGTAGAAAGTTTTGATACTGATCAATCGCCGCCGGAAGGATTTTTGTCAAACACCCACAGTGTCACTCTAGCCGACCTTACTCCCTCAACCGAATATGCTGTCTTTATCTGCAACGCAGACAGTTGCAATAATAACCAGTTATATGGCATGGGGATCGCCACCGCTACCGGCAGTGCCGTCCGACAAGGTCTCGGAATCCCGATGAAAGTGAAAACACTCGCCCCGATAAATCCGCCTGAAGAACCAAAACCGATTTTCGGATCTTTGAAATTCGCCAATAATAAGATACCTGCCTCATTACTTTTGATGGTAACTTTGAAAAAAGGTGCCACTGTCTCCGCGCCTTTATCCGTGTCGATATTGCCGACTGCCGGCCAAACTGAAATTCCCTTTTCCATTGAACTGACCAATGCCAAACTGGCAGACCTTACCGGTAACTTCCCCATTGAAGATGCTGACCTTGTTAGAATCAAGGCCTATTGGGTTGCAGACGGCAAAGTCAAAACCAGGGAATTTGTTTATCCGGTTTCCCAAAGTTTCCCTATTAAAGACATTTTGGCCTTATGACAGACGTAACAAATCCAATACAAATAAATCCAGTACAATCTAATCCAGTCCAATCGCCTGCTCCACCCAAAGAGAAACCGGGAGGATTGAAAATATCCGTAAAAAAAATATTCCTGTCTTTGTTTATCATCTTTATCTGTCTCCTTATCCCGACATTGGTTCTCTTCCTGAATCCTTTCGGGATACTCACTAACCGTATCAATCAGGCTAAAACGATTGCAATAAATGAAAAATCCGCTTTTGAAAAATTTATTGACGGGGTTGTCCTTTTTCCTGAAAAAGTAACCGGAAAAGTGATGCCAACCGACAGAAAAGTTGACAGTTTTTTAAATGAACAAATCAAATCATACTATGAAAATAGTGATAAAAAGCAAAAAACACCTATCAGGTACAGTAACCAGCCTGACTTCTCTTCTACATCTCCTACCGCCACTCCCAGCGGCAATAATGTCCAAGGTGTTTCAACCAGTATGGGAGAGGTTCTGCAGGCGGCAACTACCAATCAACTGTACTTTCAATACATTCCTCTTCCCGGAAAAGCCAATTTTGCCTCCAGCCAGTTTAACGGCTCTGCTACCATAAATTTTCCGCTTAAATTCCCCCAAGGCCCGGGCGGATTTACACCGGGCGCATCAATCAATTATTCCTCAAACTCGGTAGATGAACTCCTGCACGGAATCGATACGAAAAAATTGCCCTTTTTTACCCGCCAAAGCGGTTCTTTAGGTTTAGGCTGGTCACTTTCTACAGGCGACGGGTCTATAGTTTTGGATAACCACGGATATGATGATCCCTGCAGATATACTTATAAACTGACTTTTCCGGGAGGATCAGCGGAATTTTTCAAAATAAATACTACCACGGGCAAAAAGGCCGCCTGCGGGACGGAATGGACTAATTCGACAACCTGGAGAACAGACCCTGAGATGTTTTTGAAAATCGAACAGGGAAAAGCCAGCCAGATCTTCCCGGGCGATCCTGACTTCACGTTTCACGGTGAGCTTATCTTTGACAGATACAACAATAAAGAGGAGCCTGTGTATCACCAAAATCCCGACAAGGAAAGGCTTGATATCTGGAAAATCACCACAAGCGACGGTACTGAATATGTCTTCGGAAGCGGCAAACAGCCTCTCTATGCCCAAAGAAGCAATGCCCCGGCATATTCCAGTTACACTTTTCTGAACAAAGACTGTTATTATATCGAGCAAGTTTTTTCCGAAGTCAAAAGCTGGAAGCTTTACAGGGTGAAAAACCTTTTCGGCCAGAAAATCAAATACGGCTACAACCAGGTCTGGCAGGCTGCGATACTGGACGTGAATACCTCTCCCAGACAGTGTGACGCTGATGTTTTAGTCAGCAAAATTGCCAGAATCGAATATCCGCCGAACACAGTAGTTTTCAACTATATCAATACCCGGAAAGATACCTCTCTCGTGAAAGAAGACAGCGGTAATTTCTGGGCGCAAATTCCGGAAGAACATACTTATGTAGATAAAGACGCCCTTTCTTCAATTGATGTATATGCCAATAACCAATTGACTCGCAAATACAATT
Source organism: Candidatus Microgenomates bacterium (assembly GCA_022866885.1). Lineage (GTDB taxonomy): Bacteria > Patescibacteriota > Microgenomatia > 2-02-FULL-39-11 > 2-02-FULL-39-11 > JALHWS01. The sequence goes on from JALHWS010000147.1 coordinate 3,229, forward strand.
TATTTTATGACGGAACAACTTGGACACCTGCCACCAGTCCTACGGAAACAGCCGTCAGCTGTCGCGCTCTTGGCGATTCAACACCGGTTACCTATCAGGTAAAAGGATATTATCAAATAGGCGCTCTTCAGTCTTACCATCTGCTCCTTTCGGGCATTGAGGAATGCATTCCTGATGCATCCGGCACCTGTAATGCCACAAATACCCTTCCCAAGCAGACATTTACCTACCAAAGAATTCCTTATGATATAAATTCCTTTTCAAATGCAGGTACAGACTATTGCAGGCAGATCCGTACCACAACCATTACCGATAACCGCAACAGTATTTATCTTGCCTCGGCGAGTAACGGTTTCGGAGGGAAAACGGAATATACTTTTGAATCCAAAAGAATTTCCGACCGGATTTACCTGCCTAGCGGAGCCAGCTTTATAGACAATAATTACGACGGATTCAATTGTCTGAATTATTGCTGGGGACAACAATCTCAACTTCCTGCCTGCGGTCCGGCATCGGAATGCACAGATGATTGGCGCAGAACCTATGAACGGCCTTTCAGGCAAAGAGGGCTAAAAAGGGCAAGACTCGTAAAAGTCAAGGTTTATGACGGAATCGGCAGTTTTACTCCTTATGGAAATTATTCGGAAACCATATATGATTACGGAGCCAATATACCGATTACTGTTCTTAAACAAGTCGGCCCCAACATGGAACCGGAAAATGCTTATGATTCGGAATTTGTGGGCTATGCCAATTTCACCGCCTATACCGGCAAGAAAAATACCGATTTGGTGATTGCTACCCTAAATACCTGGTCTTCCAAATCTAAAACTTTTTACCACCAGATGCTTACAGCTGCCGCCTGCGCCAAAAAAGATCCCCGGGCCGGTTCAGGCTATCTCAGTCAGAATTTTGATGATCAAGGTATTATTTCCGAGAGTCTGCAATATCTGCGTTTTAAAAATGTGGCAGATATCAATGATCCCTGGCCCAAGCCAAATGGCGAATATTGCACTGATGTCCCGGAAAGGCCGCTGGTTTTAAGCTACGGCAGCAAACAAATTACGGTATCCGAAGGCAAATCAGGTAGCCTTCCTACACCGCCGCCTCCGCAGATAGCCATAAATTCCGCTACGGATAAATCCTGTACGGATTTCTGTAAAGACATAAAAACCAATTGTACAGGCGCTGGCCTTGATCCCTCGGCATCTAATTGGCGGGCGCATAATTTCGTTCCTCCAAAGCAAGGAGAAAATGAATATTGTGAGATCATTACTATGGCATCATGTGCGGATATATTGAATAATAGAGGAGGGGTCTGTGAAAACAAAGCGGCCAAATGGACCCAATGTAAATGCGTACCTGAAACCACTGTACCGGCAGGATTTAATACACTTCTTGCTAGCTGCGCTGTCTCTTCAAATGTGCCATCTTACTGCAATATAACCAGCGAGAAAAAAGAGTATGTGTGGGACATGGCTTTGGTTGATAAATA
>JALHWS010000148.1 GCA_022866885.1 Candidatus Microgenomates bacterium
GCCATCGTTTTCAACTGACCCATATAGTAAAACTGGCTGGCCGCCCCCATAGCCGTCTGGAATGAACCGGTTAGAGGTGCCATGATCGTTCCCGGGGAAATAGGCAGGGCCGGTTTAGGCGCGAACATCTTCTTAATGGAAGCAACCAAAGTCGGGGCCATAAACATGACGCCAATGCCCAAGAATCCCATAATATTGCTGCTGCCCGGAAGAACACCGATAAAAGGAGGATTTAATACTTGGGTGGCGGTTTGGCCTTGAATGGTCAAGAAAGTGGAAAAAATAATCACCGCGGCGGTGGCCGGGAAAACGACCAGGTTAGCCAGGATATTGAGAATCCATTCCGTAAAAGCGGATTTCCCCGGGATGGCTTCTGCCAGAAGTTGAATCGGACCGATGATAACGGCAATGATCACTTGGATCCACGAGTTTAATAAAAGCAAAAGCAGCCGGATAAAAGTAAAAAGGAGCCCCAAAATTATAATCAGTAAAAAAATTCCGGCAGGGGCTGCGGTAATACCCAGTCCGGCCGGCCAGCTAAGCCCAATAATCGCCGCCAGTGGCCCGAGTATTATAGCTTGACCGAGATAAAAACCTCCGGCTACTCCCATCGCAATGCCTATTTCCTTTATAAACGTGAGACCGAAAGCCTGGAGCGGCCAAAAAACCGCGCCAAAAAGATCAAGCAGGCTGGCGGTCATATAAGTGCTTTGGAGATTTGCCACATTAGCTCCGCCTACGCTTCCGCCCATACCGCTGACCATGAGCGAAATAACAATCGCCATAGAGAGATACATGATATCGATCAGAAAACCGACGATCGGATAGGAAAAAGTGATCAGAACCAAAGTCAGAATAATTTTGGGCAGGGCCGCCTGGAGAGAAATGACTGTTTTCGGGTCGATTTTCATCCGGAAAATGATCATGAAACCGATGGCGACCATCACAATAATCAAAGCCGCATAAGCGATGTTGCGGGAAACTTTCCAAAGATTAAGGAAGGCGGACATGGCGGCAAAACCTATTCCCTGCGCGTGGACGGGACGGATGAAGCCGGCGTTGGCCAAAAAGTCACTGGTATAAAAGACCAAACTGGCCGGCGGGTTAGCGTATATGGATGCTATCGCGGTAGAGATATTTCCCATAACCGTTAGTTGCGGAAGACAACTTTTATCATCCGCCGGGCAGACTAGTTCTCTAATAAAAGAGAAGATTCTGGCTTTAGTATCTAAAATAATAGCCGGGACCTTGGAAACATCATTTTGCCCATTTTTGGCCGCTTCTTCAGTGAGGTTTAGTTCATTGCTCATTTCCGGTAAACCAAAATTCCAGTATCTGGTGGCACTATCAGCGGCATAAGTGTTTTTTGGAAATGAGCAATAGATGAAGACAAAAGCAATGATAAGGGAAAAAAATAAAAATATTTTGGACAAGCGGAGCATATTTTTATTATTCTGCTTTTTGGCGGCCGTGTCAACTTCCGTTTTTAGGGTGAGGTTGGAATTTCGAAAATCAGGACATTGACTCCGGTAAAGTATTGGATGATTTTAAAAATCAGAAAAGCGATGGCCATCAAGGCGATGCCGGCAATGGCATAAGTCATCGTCTGTTGAGCAGAGGCTGTGGCTTTAGGGTCACCGCCGGAGGTGAGGAATTTGAAGCCGCCGACGATCAGCATCACCATCAGGGCCAGTCCGGCCAAACTGACGGCAACAGTCAAAATATTGGAAAAAACAATTTCCAGACATTTGAGGGTGGGGACGTCAACTCCGCCCACCGTCTGCATGCAGGAAGTCCAGTCTTTCATGAGGGTTTAATCTTGTTTAATAACCCGACGGCAACTTGATACCTCTCAGGATCGAGATACCGAAGAACTGTTCAACGACAATCATCAGTCCCCAAGCGGCAAAGACGATGAAAAGACCAAGAATGGCTGCCTGAATTTTATTCTGGGCAGCCTCGACCTTGGCTTTGTCTCCGCCTGAGATAATCCATTCAACACCGGCGATAAGCAGATAGATGAAAGTCGCCAGAGCGGCCAGTACAAGAACGAGGCCAACGGCTCCGCTGACCAGTTTACCCAGATCGCCTGTTTTTAAATTGGAGGGAGTTGGGATATTAATGGGAATTTCTTCGGTAGCGGCGAAAGCGGTCACTTTTGAAAATAAAACTAACGACAAAGATGAAAAACCGGCAATCATTTTTTTCATAAAAATTTATCCTCCCTTTATAAAATAATTATGGACATGTTGCCACCTACTTGTCAAGCTCTAAAACAAAGTCGGCAGTTTAATCTGGAAACCGCCGCCTCCGCCAATAGGTGAAAAACCCAAGAATTGCAAAACCACGACATATAGTCCCCAGGAAGCAAAAAGGATAAAAAGGCCAATGATAGCATTGGTAATTCTTTTTTGTGCCCCTTCAAGCGCTGCTTTGTCGCCGCCTGAAGAAATCCATTCCAAGCCTCCCTGGAGGAGGTTGACAAATGCCCAGACAGAACCGACAGTGAGTAAGACGCCGACTAAAGCGGCAAAAAATTTGGCAAAAATCTCCGGCGCTTCATCCGGATTTTTGCCGGCAAGGCCGGTGATGACGGGAACGATAATTGGTGTAATTTGGTCAATCATTTTAAAATCCGATATTCTGTAAAACTGCTCCCGGATTTAAGATGTTCAAACCGATGATTTTGCCGATCAATCCGGTAATTACCCAGGCGGAAACGACTATGATCAGGCCGATCAGGGCGTTGACGATTTTATTGCGGGCTTCTTCAAGATGATTCTTGTCGCCGCCGGCATTCATCCAGCCGTAACCGGCGATAATTATCTGGAAGATAAACCAGAGCCCGGCGACAATGGTCAGGAAGCCGATGATGCCGCTGAGAGCTTTGTTTAACTGGTTGCCGACTTTGGCGCTGTCGCCAATACCCAAATTGCACATCGCTTTTGCGATCTCTCCAAAACCATCGCCGCAACCCAAACCTTTGCTTGAAGGCGGAAGCGACCCGGCCGCGTAGACAGTATTAATTAATTTGTTGATCATTGTAATTTTGGTTGTAAGATTGCCGTCGGATCTTTGAAAAACAATATACCGAATACCGCCGCCAGTACAAATGAAGCAACGATAATCACCAGTCCCAAGAGTGTTTGCCAGATCCGGTCCAAGGCTTTAGTCACTTGTTTGGCATCGCCGCCTGCACTCATATAGCCGAAACCGGCGATAATCAGATTGACGAATGAATAAAGTCCGGCGACGATAAAAACCAGTTTAAGGATGGAATTCAGTAAAACCATGATGCCGGTTAGCTCTCCGCCTGATCCAATCCCTTCAGGCATATAGGGAGGACGGGAAATGCAACCGATCGGGTCATTCGGGTCACAGGCGGCCAGGAGGGTGGTTAAAAAATTGATCATAATCAGCCAAGGATATTACTTAAAGCTCCTCCGGTGATGAAATTTATTATTTGTAAAATCCAATAGGCTCCAAACATAATACTAAAGCCGATGATGGCAAATGTCAAAATATTTTTACGTGATTCGGCCGCGTGTTCATCGCCGCCGGCGTTCATAATCACCCCCAAACCGGTAATGACGATGATAAAAAAGAATATGACTCCGCCGACTATCAATATTTTCGGCAACAGTGAGGACACCAGCGAGGAAAGAGTCGGAAAATTTTTAGCCAGCGGCCACTCTTTACTGATGTCCACCTGCGCAAGAAGCATACCTTCAGTCTAAGGAATGGGAGGTAGATTTGTCAAATGCCCCGAGTTGCACTAAAATAAGAGCATGATTTTATTATTCTTAACCGACTCATAAGATATGTTCGACGAAAAATTGCTGGTAAAAGACATTTTGGCGGGAAACGAAAAAACCTTAAGGTTTTTTTACCGGCATTTCAAAAATCCCCTCATAAGTTACATTAAAAACAAAGTCGGCAACCAACAGGATGCCGAGGAAATCATGCAGGACGTGCTTCTTTCGACCATTGAGGCTTTCCGGGATTTCACTTTCCGCTGCCGGATTTTTACCTATATTTGCAGTATTGCCAATCATAAAGTGATTGATTATTACCGCCGGAAGAAAATAAAAAACATCGTTTTCTCCCGGATCAAAGACGTGGAGCCGTTGATAATTACCCTCTTAAGTCCAGAAACTACTTTTGATGACGAGCTTTTGAAGGAAAAAATAACCCTGACATTTAGCCGGTTGGCACCGCTTTACCGCAAAATTTTGACTCTGAAGTATATTGACGGATATTCCGTTTCCGAAAATGCCCGGATGCTTTCCCTTTCTTTCAAAAGCGCGGAAAGCCATCTTTTCCGGGCCAGGCGGGCGTTTGCAATGACTTTCACCTATGAAAGAAGATAAAACCTATCAGTTGCTGGTCCAAAGAATGCATGAGGTAGCCCTGTTGCCGACACAAAACGTCGGTTTCTTCACTCCTTTATATAAAAAAATAGTGCCAAA
>JALHWS010000149.1 GCA_022866885.1 Candidatus Microgenomates bacterium
TCCGTGTCTGAAAGTTCCTTTTGAAGTTGCAGGAAATTCTCATTGGCGCGAAGCTGCGGATAATTCTCGGCAACGGCAAAAAGTGATTTCAAAGCACCGGTCAGCTGGTTTTCCGCTTTGGCTACCTCTTTCGGACCTTCAGCTTTCATCATGGCGCTTCTGGCTTTGGTCACGTTTTCAAAAACGCTCTTCTCATGCTTAGCATAACCTTTAACCGATTCGACGAGGTTAGGGATCAGATCCGCTCTTCTTTTTAACTGTACCTCGATCTGGCTCCACGATTCCTTCACCCGCATCTTCAATGTCACTAAGTCATTGTAAAGATACCAGACATATAAAATTATCAGGCCGATAACGGCAATAACTGGTAGAAATAAACCCATTTTTTCACCTCCTTTATCCCGCTAAGCGGGATTAAGCCCGCCGCGAAAGCGCTCTTTGAGGCGTGTACGAATAGTACTGAAAAGCCTCAAAGTAAGCTTAGGCAGGCTATTACATTAATATTTTAATAACCATTCCTTCACCTTATTATAAGGCATTGTGTTTATTATGTCACCTTTTTCCGCCCATCCCCGTTTGGCTACGGAAACGCCGAAAGTCATCATTTTCATCTGCTCCGCTTCATGACTGTCAGTATCTATCGCCAGTTTTATTTTGTTTTTGATCGCTTCGCGAACCATGATGTCCGGTAAATCCAACCGGTCCGGATAGGAATTGATTTCTATCGCCTTGTCTTTTTCTTTGCAGAAATTAAAAAGTCTTTGCCAGTCGATTTCGTATCCTTCACGTTTTCCGATCAGCCTGCCGGTGGGATGGCCGAAAATTTTAGCTTTTGGATGGGATAAACCGAAAATTATCCGATCTGTCATCTCTTTTTTCGGCATTTGGAAACAGCTGTGGATGGAAACGATAACCGCATCCAAAGACTCGAAGGCATTTTCCGGGATAGGCAATTGGCCGTCAGGAAGGATATCAACCTCCAACATGATAAATAATTTTACTCGAACACTTTTTGTACTGGACATTATTTGTTCAAAATATTGCCGTCTTTTTTTCAAAATATCTGCGATTTGCTCCGAAGTATGTTTTGACTGGCTGGGATTATGGTCGCTTATCCCTATATATTCATAACCTAAAATAGCCGCTGTCCTCAAAATCTCTTCAAGAGAAGACCGACCTAGATCATGGGATGGTTCAAGATCGTAATTTGAGTGAATATGAAAATCGCCTTTGATATCTTCTAATTCAACCAGCTTAGGCAGGCCTTCCTGAAGGGCGGCTTCAATTTCTCCGGTATTCTCACGGAGTTCCGGCGGTATCCAGGATAATCCTAAAGCATTATAAAAGTCTTTCTCATTTGGAAATTGATATAGATTCAGTTTTTTATTGAATTTTGAATTTTGAATTTTGAATTTTGAATTTGATTTGGTATTTGTAATTTGAATTTTTTTTATTAGTTTAATCCCATATTCCGATAACGACAAGCCTTGTTTCAAGGCTAATTCCCGGAGATGGATATTATGGTTTTTACTGCCGGTGAAATACTGGAGCATGGCACCAAATTTATCCGGAGATTGTACCCGAAGATCGATTTGACGGCCGTTATCCAGAAGAATCGTGGCTCCGGAAGGCCCTTTTTCCACAATGCTGGCTTTTTTAGGATATTTAAGAAACCAACTGATCGCCTCTTCAGGTTCATACGTAGAAACAGCGACATCGATATCGCCGATCGTTGAAACAAACCGTCTGAGACTTCCCAAAGGGATTGCTTCTATCACTCTTTGATGTTTCTTCAGATACTCGATAACCTCCATCGCCTGGTTGTAAGCCACCGGCAGTGACATCCGATTACTCTTCACCTGGCCTTTCTTAAAGCGTTCCAGAGAGTCAATAATATCCTGCTCGGATTTGCTGCCAAAACTCTCGATTGTGGCAATTTTACCCCCTCTGGCGGCCTTCAA
>JALHWS010000150.1 GCA_022866885.1 Candidatus Microgenomates bacterium
ACAACACCAATCCGTCGAATTTCTCCTTACAAACTGCCGGCGGGCACAGCCCTGTAAATCCGCTGCAAGGGGATATATACACCAATGATTCCAGTCCGCTGATGGAATGGGCGGACAGCGCAGATACGAACTTCGACCATTACGAATACGTGGTTTATACGACAGACGTTGATTCGCAAACAGAAAGAGATATGCCAGTTTGTCCGATCTGGGGCTGCGGTTACAATGGTGCCAATCTCAATCCTCCAACTTCACCTTTAACTTCTTCTTTTTATCAGGCAGGTAATACAGGAGACGGAATTTACTTCTGGCGGGTCTATGCTTTTGACAAAGCAGGCAACCGGACGCTTTCCAATGCCGCAAGCGGCAATAATTACACTTGGAAAGTGGTCATAGATACCCAACCGCCTTCCACAACTATCTCAACTCCTTCATCAGATATAAGTTTTACTACAGATCCTATAACTATTTCCGGACAGTCTACTGATAATCGGGCAATAAACACTGTCAGTCTTTCTTATACGACTTTTAACGGTACTTCCTGCGACAGTACATACCTGCCGATTGATGTTTTGGTCAATCCAGATGTCAGTTCCAGCTATTCCTGGAGCCATAATTGGACGCCAAGCATATCCGGTAAATATTGCGTGAAAGCCAGCGCTACTGACCATGCCGGCAACAGCGAACAGAGCCCGGTGGTGGAAAATATCTTTTACCATGTCTTGTCCCAGCTTCAACTGACCAGTACAGATGATAAACATACAATATCATTTGATATCAGCGATGTTTCCTCCTTCGTGTCCCTTGATTACAAACTGACTTACCTTGCCGACGGGAAAGATGAAGGTTTAGAAGGTGTTATTGCTATAAACGGCAGTATACAAATAGTGCGCGACCTTAGTACCGGCTCCTGTTCAACCGATGGCTGTTCTTTCCCGACGGAAATAAAAGAGATAAAATTGCAGATCATTTTGACAGATGATATGGGTTATAAATCTCAATTGGAAGAAAGCCTGTAATTTTCATGAAAAAATTTACATTAATAGCAGGACTTACACAAAATAGTGTCATTGCGAGGCTACGAAGTAGCCGCGGCAATCTCGGACGGGATTGCTTCTTCGCCAGCCGGCGAATCGCAATGACAGTATTAATAGCTTTATTAATGTCTCTGATTGTTTCCTCTCCTGTTTTAGCTGTTCCGTCCGTTGATTTATCAGTGGAGTGTGGAGACAGCGGTTGCATTCCGGCGACTTCGCCTTCTTTTATGCCGAGCGTTTTCTGGTATCCGGGCTTGACAGTCGAAAGATTGATCCAAGTGAAAAACATCTCTTCGGCAAATAAACAGTTCGGTATCCGGACCGATAACGAATTAACTGACGGAACTATCGACCAGATAATCAGTCATAAAATTATCGAAGGCGGCAATCCGCTTCCGCTTTGGAATGGGACTTTGTCTCAGTTATATAACGACGGGGAAATTTATTTGACCGATATTGCTCCTTCGACTTCAAAATATTTTTCTTTCACTTATTCCATGCCGCTGACGGCTGATAATCAATACATCAACCAGTCAACGAAATTTGACCTGGTGATGGGATTTATCGGTCCAACACCAACCCCCACATTGACGCTTACACCCACACCGACGGTTACGCCTACTGAGACGCCCGGACCGACGGAGACACCCGGTCCCGCGTCTTCACAGACGGTCACGCCGACTCCGCAAGTGCAGACAGGCGGGGTTTACGTTGAAGTTATTGTTACTACCGTCATCAACCAAACTACCGTTGACATCAATCAGGGAGAGACGCCTACTCCTACAGGAGAAGTTTTAGGAGGAAATACCGGGACGACACTGGCCGGAGGAGCTTTCTGCAAAAACAGCTGGTGGTGGCCGCTGGTAGTTTTAGCGCAGATTTATTTTATGGCTTTACTTATTAAAAATGCGAGGAAAGAAACGGTTTTACCCACTCTGGCGGGCAATCTGATCATTTCTTCGGTGGCAATTTATAGCATTTTGCAAATCCTCTGTTTCTGGACGTATGCCCTGTTGCCTTTTTGCGTCGGCGTCATCGGCTTTTACCTGCTATACAAAAAAATCATCATCTCCTTCGTCGGCTCAAAGCTTCTCTACAGTTGACACTTCTTTATTGACAATCTACCCAGATGTTCTATAATATAGAAAGTTAGAATTGCAGAAAATTATGCAGACAATTCCTTTTGAAGAAATCATCAAAGTCCAGCCTAAGGGTCTTCTGACCATCCCCAAAAAACTGCGGGATGCGGTTGGTCTGGAGGAAAGAGGATTGGTTAGGGTTAGGAAAGATAAAGGCAGGCTGATTCTGGAGCCGGTCAGGACTCTCTCTTATCCGGTGAGAAGTTATTCTGACAAAGAAATAAACGAGTTTTTAGCACTTGACCGGGAAGATTCGAAAATCTTAAAGAAAAAAAATTTATTATAATGAGACGACATAGTCATGCTCCGGTAGTTTTTTTCAATGCTTCAGTGATTTTGGCAGGATTATATTCTCCTTCAGGCGGATCTGGAAAATTGCTGTTATGGGTGAAAAACAGGAAGATTAACGGTTTGATAAGCGAAATTATTCTTGATGAAGTCTGCCGCCGGGCACCCAAGATAAAACAGACATCTAAGAAGGCAAAAGCAGAAGTCACGAAGATATTTTCCGAAATAGCCGAAGCTCCCGAGCGGTCAATTGTTTCCTTATTCGACAAAATTATTATCGACAGGGGAGACTCCCATGTTTTGGCTTCCTGTAGTGATAATAAAGCCGATTATTTAGTGACTTTGGACAAAAAACATTTATTGATCCTGCAGAAAAAGATCAGGGAATTTCATATAGTTTATCCGAAGGAATTGATTGAAAAGCTAGCAAGGATTAAAAT
>JALHWS010000015.1 GCA_022866885.1 Candidatus Microgenomates bacterium
CGAGTTTGAAAGGATTAAACGGTAGTTCACATTTTTTATGAATTATCATAAAGCTGTTAAGCAAATTATTGATATCTTAACCAATAACCACTGTTGGTTTGAGACATTTGAGCATGAACCGGTGGCAACGAGTGAAGAAGCGGCTAAAGTCAGACACGGTTATAGTCTAGCCCAAGGCGCAAAAGCCATAATAGTCCGGGCAAAAATGGCCGGAGGAGAAAAAAGATTTATCATGCTGGTTCTTCCCGGTGATTGCCGTTTTGACAATGATAAAGTAAAAAATGCCACCGGCGCCAAAGACATCAGATTTGCTACTAAAGAGGAAATAAATACTGTTACTGACGAAGTGCAAATCGGCGGAGTGCCTCCTTTTGGCAATCTTTTCGGTCTGTCTGTCTTCGCCGATCAAAAAGTTTTCGATCAGGAAAAAATTATCTTTAATGCCGGCGACCAAAGATTTTCCATCGCGATGTATTCTAAGGATTTTCAAAATATCGTAAATCCTCAAGTCGTTTCCATCATCTGAAATTATTCCTACAATTTCAATTCGATCAAAATTCTCAATTACTTGCTAAATGAAATATCGAACTTATGGTAAAATCACTCAAATGAAAATTAAGAAACTAAAAGATAGAAAAGATGCTAAACATTTTTTATACTCCAATCTAATCATTGCTTTTTTAATTATCGTTTCTTCTGCCGTAATCATTGGTCTATTGATGAAACGTTTATCTAATAAAGATAACCCGAGCAAATGGTATCCATTCTTTTCTTTTTATCGATCTTACTCCTGCATAGAACGAGGCGATTTTACAACCCCATGCTATCTTTTTGGGTCACGATCTCCTATTCTGAAAGAGACTGTACTAACAACACTAAATAAACTACAGATGTACGGGACAGTAGGAAACAACAGTAATGGAGATACTTCTGTCAAGATTACATTTGATTTCACCAAATGGCGCTGTAAAGAATTCAATGGTATTGAAGATCACGTCGGTCATCAAATTGATATAAATAATAGTAAAACAAATCTTGGAAAGATCTACTACTGCTGGCCAACCATCCCGCTTCCTGATAATATTACAATTGGGATAAAGAGTTATTCTAATTAAACAAACTCTTTAGTGTGATATGGTAGTTCACAGATAAAATGAAAAGGATAATAATTTTTATTATAGTTTTACTTCTGATCATTATTGGATACTTTTTATTCAATAATTGGCTTGATTTTGAGGATAGTCCGTTAACACGGGCAGAGCGCACTCATCCTTTGGATAATAATCACCCATATATTATCATTAAGACTGATAGTTCCGGCGCTCAAGAAGAAAAAAATCCTCCCATAGTTTACGCAATTATTGAACCAAATGAACCACATACTGCGGGGAGTCTATCCGAGAGACGTATCGGTCAAAGTCGTGTTAATCTGGAAGAATATGTAAATAAACAAGTTTATATTGACGGAGAATACTATGAGGGGCAGCCGCTATTATTAAGAGAAATTCAACAGGATACATATGGATTTTTGATAGTGCAACCTGTAATAAAAATAAACAATCTTATTTTAGTTAAATAATACAGGTTATAACCAATTCCACATATATGAAAGCGCTATCTAAATTATTTTTATGGACAGACTGACTTGGGCGGAGATAAATTTAAGAAATTATTCCTACAATTTCAATTCGATCAAAAAGATCATAGGGTCGAAGGTGAAAATAATAGCGGTGGTTAAAGCCAATGCTTACGGCCACGGAGCAGTGGAGATAGCCAAACAGGCAACTGAACTCGGCGCCTCTTATCTTGGCGTTGTCTGCATGTACGAAGCCAAACAACTGAGAGCGGCTAAAATAAAAACACCGATATTGATCTTAAATTATACCGACCCGGCAAGCGTTTCCGAAGCACTGGACTTAAACTTAACCTTAAACGTCATGGATAAAGAAGTCATATCTGCTTTAGATAAAAATGCCGGACGAAAAAACAAAACAGCCAAAATCCACGTCAAAGTCGACACCGGAATGCACCGGGCCGGACTGATGCTGGACGAAGCACTAAGATTTATTCCGACTATTGAGAATTATAGGAATATCCGTCTCGAAGGAATTTTTACTCATTTAGCCACCAGCGATGAAAGAGATTTATCCTTCACTTATGCGCAATTGGCCAGATTTGACGAATTATTAGCTAAATTAAAAGAAAAGAAAATTGTTCCTTCTCTTATCCACGCCGCCAACAGCGCAGCGTCGTTAAGAGTAAAAAAAGCCTATTACAATATGGTCCGTCCCGGCGTTATATTGTACGGTTTGGCTCCGTCGCAGGACTTCAAAATGCCGTTTACTCCAAAGCCGGTGATGAGTATCAAGTCTATTGTTATCCAAACCAGAATTATCGAAAAGGGAGAAACAGTCGGTTATGGCAGGACTTTTAAGGCTGAAATAAAAACTGCCGTTGCAGTTATCCCCATGGGTTATGCCGATGGCTTGAGACGCGGACCGGTAAACTGGGGATTTGTTTTAGTAAAAGGAAGAAAAATCCCTATCCTTGGCCGGGTTTCCATGGATCAAACCTCAATTGATATCACAAACATTCCTCATGTCAAAACCGGTGAAGAAGTCGTTTTACTGGGCAAACAGTTAAATAATGAAATTACCGCCGAAGATATCGCGAGTAAGATCGGGACCATCAATTACGAAGTAGTGGCCGGGATTGCCTCCAGAGTCAGTCGGATCTATATACGGTAACCGTCTACAAGTTTCCGAAGAAAATGTCATTGCGATCCGCCGGCTGGCGGAGAAATCACCGCCATCAGGCGGGATCCCGCTGAGGCGGGACAATCCCGTCGGGATCGCCACGTCCCGATTTAATCGGGACTCGCGATGACAGAGTTATCTCCATTAATGAAATCTACCGATAACTGTTGTATAATCAGAAAATCTCATGTCAAAAACTACCACCGCTGATTTCCAAAAAGGGATGTTTATCGAATTCCGTGGTGAGCCTAACCAGATTGTCGAATTCCAGTTTGTCAATCCCGGCAAAGGTTCGGCCTTCGTCCGGACGAAACTGAAAAACGTCAAAACCGGCAAAGTGCTGGAATTTACCTATAAATCCGGAGAGTCCGTCGAGGAACTCCCTGTCAATGTCCGCGAAATGCAATATCTTTATAAAACGGATAATCAGATGACGTTTATGGATAATCAATCCTTCGAACAGATGAATATCGACAAAAATATCATCGGTAATTTCAGCCATTTCATCAAAGAAGGTGATGTCTTCCAGATATTTGTTTATGATGATCAGGCTATCGGCATGCGCTACCCCAAAAAAGTCAGGCTGATGGTTACTGGTTCGGATGAAGGGGCGAAAGGCAATACGGTCATGGGCGCTAAAAAAATGGTAACGGTGGAAACCGGCGTCTCGGTCGCCGTTCCTCTTTTTATCAAAAAGGGCGACACTATCGCCATCGATCCGGAAACTGGGGAATATCTGGAAAGAGTTAGTCAGTAAACTCCAAAACTTGACAATTTAATCTCAAATATGTCATCCTATATAACACATGAGATGGGTAACCATTACCGCCCTCTGGTATAGTTTCTGCTTAGTTCTTATTCTTTCTGCCTCACTGGTAATTATGAACAAACACATCGATGATCCTTCAAAAAACCGTTTAGTTGTGATGGCTAAAGATCAGGTCGTTTATGATCCAACTGATTCCACACCTTTACACGACATCAGACATCTGGTCCTTAAG